>DASPGW010000292.1 GCA_035620395.1 Desulfuromonadales bacterium
GAATATCTTCGGCTTCTGTCCCCCCCGGCTCACTTGTCCCTGCGCGGCACTACGACAATCCCGGATTCCGTCACCGTGTATCCTTTGCGCTGGTCCTCTGCATGGTCGTAGCCGATCACCGAGCCGTCCGGAATCACCACATTCTTGTCGATGATGGCCTTCCGGATCTTGGCATGCCGGCCGACGTTGACGTTTTCGAAGAGGATCGAGTCTTCGACCAGGCTGTAGCTGTTGATCTTGCACATCGGGCCGAGGATCGAGCGCCGGACCATGCTGCCGCTGGTGATGCAGCCGGCGCAGACATAGGAATCGATGTTCTGGCCGCGGCGATCGTCTTCGTCGAATATGGTCTTGGCCGGCGGCAGGTTTCCCTGGTTGGTGAGGATCGGCCACTTGTAGTTGTAGAGGTTCAGCTGCGGCGACACGTTGATGAGGTCCATGTTCGCCTCGTAGTAGGAGTCGAGGGTTCCCACGTCCCGCCAGTAGCCCCGCTCCTCCGCCTTCATGCCGGGGATCACGTTGTCGTTGAAATTGTAGGCGAACACCCGGTCGCCCTTCGCCAGCATCATCGGGATCACGTGTTTGCCGAAATCCAGATCCGCATGGCTTTTCTTGCCTTCCAGCAGGACTTCGATCAGCTTCCGGGTGGGGAAGATGTAATTGCCCATGGAGGCGAAACAGGTCTCGCGCCCCGGTATCCGTTCCGGAACCGCGGGTTTTTCCGTAAAGCCGGTGATCCGGGCATCTTCGTCCACGGAAAAAACCCCGAACCGGCTGGCTTCCTCCACCGGCACTTCCAGGGCGGCAATGGTGATGTCGGCCCGGTTCATCCGGTGGAAGTTGATCATCTGGGTCACGTCCATCTTGTAGATGTGGTCGCCGCCGAAGACTGCCACGTAATCCGCATCCGAGGATTCGACGAAGCGCAGGTACTGGAGGATCGCATCGGCCGTCCCCTTGAACCACTCCTCGCTTTCGCTGCTGGTCTCGGGGGAAATGTCCACGTAGAACTCGCCCAGACCGGTCCATTTGCCCCAGGATTCCCGGATGTGCTTGTTCAGCGAGTAGGCCCGGTACTGGGTGAGGATGTAGACCTTCTTGATACCCGAGTTGAACAGGTTGGAGAGGACGAAGTCGATGATCTTGTATTTCCCGCCAAAGGCGACGCTCGGCTTGGCCCGGCGCAGAGTGAGCGGACTGAGACGCTCCCCCTTCCCGCCGGCCAGAACCATTGCAATGGTATTTCTTCCCACAGTGTCCATGGAATACATTGGTGCATCTCCTTGTGAGGCGGGGTTTTGGCTGGAACTGTTGCCGTATAGTTTGACAAAAACAGCTGCAAATGCAAGAAGAGGCGCCCGGCGTAATCTAATTTCCCTCCTGGCAGCGCACCACCATAACCGTCATATCGTCCGGCAACGGGACTTCCGGCGGCACCAGCGCAACCAGTCGGTCGACCATTTCCCCGGCGCTGGTCGCGCCTGCGAGCTGCCCGGCCAGTGTCCCATGGTCGAGAACCTGCTCGGGCAGGGCATCGATCAGCCCGTCACTGTAGAGAACCAGGGCGTCTCCGGCCCCGAAGGTGACCGTTCCCTCCTGGTAGCCTTCGGTGGAGAACACGCCCAGCGGCAGGCCCCGGGTGGACAGCTCTTCCACCCCGCCGGCTGCGCGGCGCAGAAAAACGAGGCCGTGGCCGCAGTCCACATAGGTCAGGCTCCGCCGGGCCAGATCGAGCTGGCCAAAGAAGAGGGTCACGAAGCTGTCGGAGCTATCCAGATCGTGACGCAGGACTCTTTCAGCCAGTTGCATGGCGACCGCCGGCTGATGCTCCTGGACAACGGCACGCAGGGTCGCCCGCACCGTCGCCATCAGCATGGCCGCCGCCAGCCCCTTGCCCATGACGTCCCCCAGGGTGAGCGTCAGAAGGTCCGGCGCCGTCTGCTGCCAGTCGTAGAAGTCGCCGGCGACCTGGTAGGCCGACTGACAGCGGGCAGCGATTTCAAAACCGGCGACGACCGGGGTTTCCTGCGGCAGCAGCTTCGACTGCATCTCGGCAGCAAACTCCAGTTGCGCCTGCAGCCGCAGGCGGCGCTCCTCGCTTTCCCGCAGTTCCTCTTCCGCCTTCTTGCGGTCGGTGATGTCGGTGATGGTCCCGACGTAGCCGACCACCTCGCCCCGGTCGTCCTTTTCGGCCATGACCTGGTTGTACAGCCAGACCCTTCTGCCATCCCGGCGCTGGAAATAATATTCGGCCTTGAACGGATATCCCTTCCGGGCGGTGGCCAACCACTCCTTGACGACGCCGGCCCGGTCCTCCGGGTTGTCCCCCCAGGCCAGGTTCAAACTCAACGCATCGTACCGCGAATATCCCGTGATCTCCATCCACCGGTCATTGACGTACCGGTATTCGCCCTCGGCATCGGTGTAGAAAATGCCGATCGGCGAAGCTTCGGCGAGGGTGTGATACTGCTTTTCGCTCTTGCGGAGGGCCTCCTCGGCCCGCTTGCGCTTTTCGATATCCCGGGCGACCGCGATGGCATAAACCGAATCCTGGAAGACCATCCGGTCGAGGGTGATTTCCGCCGGGAACCAGCTGCCGTCCCGCCGGTGCAGCACCGTCTCCACCAGTGCCCGTTCGCCGTTGCCTTCCCTGCCAGCGCAAATCAGATTCTTCGCCTTCTGGTTGCTCTCGAGGTCCGTCACGTCGAAAATCGACAACATCAGCAGTTCATCACGGCTCCGGCCGAGTTGCCGGCAGGAGGAGTCGTTGACATCGACGATGGTGGCGGAAGGGACCTCGATGAGAAAGATGGCGTCGTTGCTGTGGTCGAGAAAGGCCTTGAACCGCTCCAGTTCCTCCAGCCGCTGCTGCAGCTCGGGGTAATAGCTCTTGCGGATGGAACGCTCGCCGAGGCCGATCAGCTTCTCCCTCAAGTCATCCCCGTTATCCGGGGAGTCAGAGGGATTCTTCATAGATCACCTCAATGTCCCGCCGGTTCGGCCGGCGCGGGTTGGTCATCATGCAGGGGTCTCGCAGGGCCTTGTCGCTGAGCAGGGGCAGATCGCTGCGGCTGACTCCGAGCCGGTTGAGCACCAGATCGAGACCCGCCGCCCTCTTGATCTCTCTGACCTTCTCCAGCAGAGCGTTTTTTTTGGCACTGGGCGTCATGCCGCGCAGGTCGAGCCCCATGGCCTCGGCGATGCGCTCGAAACGCTCGGGGGAAGCGGGAAAGTTGAACTCGATCACGTGATCCAGCAAAATGGCATTGCACTCGCCGTGCGGAGCGTCCTTTTCCCCGCCGAGGCTGTGCGCCATGGCATGAGCGGCGCCCAGGATGGCGTTGGAGAAGGCCAGGCCGGCCAGCAGGCTCCCTTCCATGATCTTGATGCGCAATTCGACGTCCCGCGGATTGCGGATCGAGTCGGCCAGGTGTTTTGAGAGAAGACGAATCGCCTCCAGGGCATGCAGGTCGGTCATGGGGGAACTGGCATTGGAAACGAAGGCCTCGATCCCGTGGGTCAGGGCATCCAGCCCGGTACAGGCGGTGAGGAAAGGATCCATGCTGGTCAGGGTGAGCGGGTCGATCAGGGCCAGATCGGGAACCACAGATTTGCTGATGATGGCGATTTTTATCCTTTCCAGAGAGTCGGTGATGATTGCAAACTGGGACACGTCGGCCGAGGTTCCGCCGGTGGTCGGCACGCAGATCAGCGGCGGCATCGGCAGCTGCACCTGGTCCACCCCCTTGAACAGCAGGATATGCTTTTTGTTGGAGCTGACGATCCCGATCCCCTTGGCGCAATCGATCGGGCTGCCGCCCCCCACCGCGACGATGGCATTGCATTTCTCCGCCTGATAGCGTTCGGCCCCGGCCATGACCTGCTCGGCCCGCGGATTGGGGGAGACGTCGGTGAACAGGGCGAAGGAAAGACCTTCCGCCTCCAGGCTCGCCGTCACATCCCCGGTCCAGCCGGCCGCGACCACACCCGGGTCGGAAACGACCAGGACCTTTCGGCCCCCCAGGTTCCTGGCGTAACGGCCGGCCAGGCTCCGGGCGCCCACCCCGAAAATATATTCCGGGGCAACAAATTTCCTCAGTTCGAATTCGCCTTGCATACGATTCACTCCTCGAAGCCCACACCAACGGCGGATGGCCGAACTGTCTCCCGCCGAGGACTGGCTTCGCTTCGAGTCAGAACTTTTTTATATGTGAATTATAGCCCTCATGCCGGTTTCGCACAAACCGGAGAGCCGGCTACTGATCGCACACGTAAGACAGGGGGCGAAGTGATGGCTGAATGCGGCAGCAGGAAAGTGGGCGCAACGGTAACATTCGGTCGTTTCAACGCCGCCGGCAAAGGCCTTGCCAGCACCAGCGGAAAAGGTTACCCTTGGCTGACTGCTCCCATGGAAGGCGACAGAGGGGTCGGATCCGCTTGTCTGCCATTTTGATGCCTCAGACGATGCGTCGGTTTCAAATACCAAGTTTTACCATTGGTTTTGTTCCCGCGCTGAGCGATAATCAAACGCGCACCAATTGACTGATCGGATGAGTTAGAGACCAGTGAAGCCCTCTGAAGCCCTCAACGTGCATCGCAACGAAATCCGGCAGCTTGTGGAACGGTATCGACTCCGCAACGCTCGGGTGTTCGGGTCTGCCCTCCACGGCAGGGATACCGACGGCAGCGACCTCGACATCCTGGTCGACCCACTACCCGGGACGACGCTATTCGACCTTGGCGGCCTGCAGGTCGATCTTGAGGAGAGGCTGGGGGTTCCGGTTGAGGTTCTCACCCCCGGTGACCTGCCCCTGAAATTTCGCGATCATGTGCTTCAGGAAGCGAAACCGATATGACCGCCAAACAGCGCGAGTTGAGACTATCCGACTTCCTCGAACACGTAATCGAGGCCTCTGCGCTGGCCTGCAGCTACATTGAAGGTATGGATATTGAAGCGTTTCGGGCCGACAAAAAAACCCAGCAGGCCGTGATTCTGAACCTCATGGTCATCGGCGAGGCAGCCACGCAGATCATAAACGAGTATCCGGAGTTTGTTGCGGAACATCCGGAAGTCCCCTGGAGACAGATACGAGGGATGCGTAACCGCATGGCTCACGGTTACTTCGAAATTAACCTGGATATCGTTTGGGATACCGTTCAGGTTTCGATTCCGTCGATGAGGGAGAATGTACAAAAGCTCTTGACGAAGTGATCGTTGGGCGTGGGTCATTCGGTCTGACTCTAGTCATGCTGACCGTAGATCATTAGGCGCTTTCCACCGCGGCTGTCGCTGCAGGCCCCGTCCCCTTGCCAGGGTGACGGGGTTTACATTTTTTCGAAATTGCAGCTGCGGGCAATTTCGATACCCACCTTACCGTCCCCCTTCCACGGCACCGAAGGTGATCGCCGATTCCACCCTCTTAGGCGATATCAATCGACCCGCTTCAAGCCGCAGGACCTCCCCCCGCAGGCGCTGGGACTGGTCGGTATCGTGGGTGGAGATGATGACGGTGACTCCTTCGCCGGGCAGAGCGGCCAGGCAGTTCTCGAAGAGCGGCAGCGACTCCCGGTCGAGACCGGCCGTCGGCTCGTCGAGGAGCAGGACCTTCGGCCGCAGGACCATGGCCCGGGCCAGAGCCACCCGCCGGGTTTCGCCGCCGGAGAGGGCGCGCGCCGGGCGTGACTCGAACCCCCCCAAACCCACCTTTTCGAGCGCCGAGAGGATGCGGTGGCGCTGCAGATCGCCGCGGACATCCCGCAGCCGCAGACCGAAGGCGAGATTGTCGTAGACCGTGCCGTCGAACATGAACGGCGACTGCTCGACCAGGGTGATCTGCCGCCGCAGACGCTGGCGATCCGCCGCTCCCTGCACCGCCGTCCCGGCAAAGCGGATCTCGCCCCGATCGGGCGGCAGCAACAGGCCGAGCATCTGCAGCAGGGTGCTCTTGCCGGCGCCGTTCGGACCGGCCAGCAGATAGATCCGCCCGGCCTGGAAGTCCAGTCGATCGATGCTCAGGGTGAATCGGTCGCCCCGGCGGTATTCCAGATGATGCAAGGCAAGTATCGGTTCCATGGTTCTACCGTTGCTGCAGAAGATTGAGGAAAAGATTGACGACCAGGGCCACCGTCATCAGCACCAGCCCGAGGGCCAGGCCGAAGGCGAATTCCCCCTTGCTCGTCTCCAGGGCAATGGCGGTGGTCATTGTTCGAGTATAACCCCGGATGTTACCGCCAAGCATCATCGCCACGCCGACCTCGGCGATGACCCGGCCGAAACCGGCTACCACCGCCGCCATCACCCCGAAGCGCACTTCCAGAAGCAGTTGCCAGGCGGCCCGCAGGCGCCCGGCGCCCAGGGTCAGGGCGGTGTTCATGATCCGCGGGTCGGCGCCGGCCACCGCTGCCACCGTGTAGTTGGCGACGATCGGCGCCGCAAGCACGGTCTGGCCGATGATCATCGCCATCGGGGTGAAGAGGAGCCCCCATGCCCCCAGCGGCCCCTGGCGGCTGAGGAATCCGTAGATCACAAGGCCCACCACCACCGTCGGCAGGGCCATCAGGGTATTGAGCAGGGTCAGCACCGCCCGCCGGCCGGTAAAGCGCCCTGCACCGATCAGGGTCCCGGTCGGGATTCCGACCAGGGCCGCCAGCAGAATGCCGGCCATGGAGGTGTACAGAGAAGTCCAGACCGCCCCCACCACTTCCGCGTCGAGGTCGAGAATAAGGGCCAGGGCGGCACGCAGTGATTCGGTCAAAAAATCCAACTGAAAATTCCTGTAAAATCCGCCGTGGCGGATTACTTGCCGTACACGAAGAAGATCGGGTCGCCGTCGACCTTGAAATCGGCGATAATCTTCTGCCCCTGCGGGCCGGTGATGAAGTCGATGAACTTCAGCGCCAGGTCGTACTT
>DASPGW010000293.1 GCA_035620395.1 Desulfuromonadales bacterium
AACCTTTCCTGCAATTTTCCAACATCCTAACGCTCAGAAAGCTGACTGACTCATGATCAAAAGCATGACAGGGTATGGCAAGGGCCAGGCATCGTCGGAAACCGTATCCTTGACGGTGGAGATCCGCTCAGTGAATCATCGTTACAGTGATGTGTCCGTCAAGGCCCCGCGAGCATTAATGTCCCTTGAAAGCGAAATGAAAAAGCGGGTGACCGCACGCCTGGCCCGAGGCAAGATCGATGTGTTCATCAACCAGGAATATGCCGCTGGATCTTCTGCGCTGCCAACCGTCAATCGACCCCTTGCTGCGGCATACGTTGGCCTCTTCGAACAACTGAGCGCCGATTTTGCCGTTGACAGCGGCATCCCCCTTTCTCTACTGGTGGGGCAGAAGGACGTGCTTGTCGTGAAGGAGAACGAGCTCGCGCCTGAGGAGGTTGCGTCACTGGTGATTACGGCTATCGAAGGAGCTCTGGACGCTCTGGAAGGCATGCGTTTGAAAGAAGGCGAGGCTCTTTGCCTCGATATGGAGGGACGGTTGACCGAAGTAGAAAGGCTGCTCTCCAGGATTGAGGAACGGGCCCCCCAAGTCCCTCTCGAATGGCAGGCCCGGTTGAAGGAGCGTCTGAGTCGCCTGCAGAGAGATTTCGAATACGACCCCCAGCGGGTTGCTCAGGAGATAGCTCTTTTCGCCGACCGCTGCGACATCAGCGAAGAGATCGTGCGGTTCCACAGCCATCTGCAGCAGTTTCGCAACCTGCAGTCTGTCGCCGAGCCGGTGGGACGGCAGATGGACTTTCTGGTTCAGGAGTTGAACCGGGAAGCCAACACCATGGGCTCCAAGTCCAACGACGCCGAGATGACCCGTCTGGTAGTTGCCATCAAGGCAGAACTGGAAAAGATCCGGGAGCAGGTGCAGAATGTCGAGTGAGCGGCCTGAGCGGGAGGGAATTTTGTTCGTCATTTCCGCTCCCTCCGGGGCAGGAAAGACGACACTTTGCAAGGAAATAATTGACTTTTTTCAGTCTCTTCGGCATTCTGTCTCGTACACGACGCGGCCGCAGCGTCCCGGCGAACAGGACGGTATAGACTACCATTTTGTCACCAGGACAGTCTTCGATGCCATGGTCGCGCAAGGGGCGTTTGCCGAGTGGGCAGAGGTCCATGGCAATCGTTACGGCACCGCTATCGAAACACTGGAACGTTTCCGGGCAGAGGGGCGCGATGTCCTTCTCGACATCGACTGTCAGGGCGCCCGGCAACTGAAGAGGAGTTACCGAGAGGGTGTCTTTATCTTCGTTCTGCCGCCCAGCCTGACGGAACTGCAGCGCCGTCTCCACGGACGCAATACGGACTCCCCGGAGGTCATTGCCCGCCGCATTGCCAATGCTCGCGACGAAATCCGTGAAGCAGTATGGTATGATTATCTCGTCATCAATGACGATTTTTCCCAGGCGTTTTCTGAACTGAAGTCGATTGTTCTGGCGGAGGGCTGTCGGACATCCCGTCGGCAGGCCAAAATCTCCAGAATCCTGGAATCCAAATAAACTTTTGCTGGAAAGGAAACAACCACTGTGGCACGTATTACTGTAGAGGACTGTTTGCGTCAAGTCCCAAATCGCTTTCTTCTGGTTATGATTGCCGCCAAGCGTACCAAGCAACTGTACAAGGGAGCGCAACCGTTGATCGAAAACAAGGCCGGCAACAAGAAGGTGGTGCTTGCGCTGCGAGAAATCGCCTCCGGCAGAATCGAGTATGAGATTCCTGCCCGCAAAAAATGAGGACGGGTGCTCGGCGTTCCATGTTTCATGTTGAATAGCACAGCATTAAACAGGAACGCGATACATGTGACATTTTTTTGGTTTCAACGAGTGCCGGCGGTGATTTCACTGCCGGCACCGTTTTTCTGGCTGTAGACCGGAAATGATTTGATGGTTCGGTTGGACGACATAATCGAAAAAGTTCTCTTATACAATCCCGGCGCCGACCTTGATGCGCTGCGCAAAGCCTATGTTTTCAGCGCCAAGGTCCATCAGGGGCAGGTGCGTCTCTCCGGCGAACCTTACCTGACCCATCCGATGGAAGTGGCTGCGATCCTTGTCGAGCTCAAGATGGATGTCCCATCTATCGTGACCGGTCTGCTGCATGATACCATCGAGGACACCCTGACCACCCCCGAAGAGTTGCGTGCTCTCTTCGGGGAAGAAGTCGCTGACCTGGTCGACGGGGTTACCAAGATCGGCAAAATTACCTTTCGCACCAGCGAGGAACGGCAGGCGGAAAATTTCCGCAAGATGCTTCTGGCCATGGCCCGCGACATCCGGGTGATTCTGGTCAAGCTCGCCGACCGGCTGCACAACATGCGGACCCTGGAGTTCCAACCGGAGTCGCGCCGCCGCAAGATCGCCCAGGAAACCCTCGACATCTATGCCCCGCTTGCCAATCGACTGGGGATCAGCTGGCTCAAGAGCGAGCTTGAGGACCTTTCCTTTCGTTACCTGCACCCGGAAATTTTTCGGGATCTGGCATCCAAGGTCGCCAAGCGCAGGAAGGAACGGCAGAAATATGTCGAGGATGTCAAGAAAAGCATTCAGGAGAAGCTTCATGAGCAGGGGATCGTCGGCGACGTTTCCGGCCGCTCCAAGCACCTTTACTCGATTTTTCTCAAAATGGAGCGTCAGGGCATCGATTTCGACCAGGTTTACGACCTGATCGCCTTTCGCATCATCGTCGAGAGTATTCGCGAATGCTACGCGGTGCTGGGAATCATCCATTCAACCTGGAAGCCCATACCAGGCCGGTTCAAGGACTATATCGCCATGCCCAAGGCGAACATGTACCAGTCCCTGCACACGACGGTCATCGGTCCTTTCGGCGAAAGGATGGAGATTCAAATCCGGACCCCCGAAATGCACAGCGTGGCTGAAGAGGGGATCGCGGCGCACTGGAAATACAAGGAGAAGGGCTCGGTTGTTACCGGCCGCGACGACAAGCGTTTTGGCTGGCTGCGCCAGTTGCTCGAATGGCAGCAGGAACTCAAGGATTCCCGCGAGTTCATGAATACGGTCAAGGTCGACCTTTTCCCCGAAGAAGTCTACGTCTTTACCCCGCGGGGGGATGTCAAGGAACTGCCCAAGGGCTCGACACCCGTCGATTTTGCCTATGGCGTACACACCGACGTCGGCCACCACTGCGTCGGCGCCAAGATCAACGGCAAGCTGGTTCCCCTCAAAACTCCACTGCATAACGGCGATATCGTCGAGGTCACCACTTCCCCCAATCAGACTCCGAGCAAGGACTGGTTGAAGTTTGTCCGTACTTCCAAGGCGCGCAACAAGATCAAGCAGTGGGTCAAGACCGAACAGCGTGAAAAAAGCATCGAGCTTGGCAAGGAACTGCTGGAAAAGGAGTTGCGCAAATACGGTTTCAGTTTGAGTCGGGCTTTGGGTTCGGAGGCGGGTGGGGAAGCTGTGGAGGAGCTGGGTTTCCATTCGACAGAGGATCTGCTGGCCGGGCTCGGCTACGGCAAGGTGCCGCTGGGCCAGATTATCCATCGGCTCGTCCCCGCCGAGAAGCTAAAAGCCGAAACCCCCAAGGCTGGCCGCCTCGGGCAGGTGTTGGAGAAAATACGCAAAAAACCTTCAAGCGCCATCAAGATTCATGGTGTCGAAGATATCATGGTCCGTTATGCCAAGTGCTGCAATCCCCTGCCGGGTGATCCGGTCATTGGTTTCATCACCCGGGGGCGGGGCGTGACGGTGCATACGGCCGACTGCCCTCATTCTCTGGAGGGTGATCCTGAAAGGCGCATCGAAGTCGAATGGGACATGAAGAAGAAGTCGACGCGGCCGGCAAAAATTCGCGTCTCCTGCGTCGACCAGAAGGGGATGCTGGCAAGCATTACCGGCGCCATCACCAACTGCGAGGCCAATATCATCAGCGCCAATGTTCACTCCACGCCGGATCGCAAGGGAATCAATACTTTTGAAGTCGATGTTCAGAATCTGGACCATCTGAACCGGGTGATCAATGCGTTGCTCAAGGTGAAAGGGGTCTACAAGGTTGAACGGATGCGCAATTAAGGACGGTGTTTCTTGCTTCCGCTTAAACCTATTGACATGGAACTTTTTTAAGGAGGTTGTCATGGCCATCGAAAAAATTGAAACGGAACATGCACCGGCGGCTATCGGACCGTATTCTCAAGGGGTGCGGACCGGCGATTATGCCTTTTTCTCCGGCCAAATTCCTCTCGACCCAGTAACCGGTGAAGTGGTCAGCGGCGATATCGCTGTCCAGACCGAGCGGGTGATGGCCAACATGGCGGCGGTTCTTGACGCTGCCGGCCTGGGGTTCGGTGAGGTGGTCAAAACCACGATCTATCTTGTGGATATGAGCGACTTTGCCGTGGTGAACGGTATCTACGGGCGCTATTTTTCAGGCATATTTCCGGCGCGGGCGACGGTGCAGGTTGCAGCATTACCCAAGGGGGTGGGGGTCGAAATTGAGTGGATCGCTTATTGCAGGAAATAGCTGCTCGGCATAACATGTCTGACGGGCGGCAGATACAAACAGAGGGGCGAACCATAAGGTTCGCCCCTCTGTATTTTATGTGTGAGCTGGCTGTTGAATCAGAGTGCCTTGGTGACAGCCCCGGAGCGGATGCAGCGGGTGCAGACCTTGATGGAACGAACGGTCCCCTTGTCGAGTGCTTTGATCTTCTGCAGGTTGGGGTACCAGACCTTCCGGGTTTTGTTATGAGCATGGCTGACGTTATTGCCGGTCGTCGGTTTTTTTCCGCATATTTCACAAACTCTGGCCATATAGAAACCTCCTGGATGTTTAGAACGCGTATTCTTATCACGCCTTATAGGTATTTGCAACTTTTTTTTGCGCTGTTTTTCCCTTGAATTGTCGAGCCTCGTCTGCGGCAGGGGCGTCAGGTCAGTGGCGTATTTTCCGCTGCAGATGGTTGACCACGCTGACGCCGACCATGATTTCGCCGGTAGCGCCCAGCCCGGGCAGCACCTGCTCTCCGCAACAGTATAGCAGGTGCTCTCCGGCGATAAGGGAACTGGTGGCACCTGGAAATGTTTTTTGCCGCCGGGAACGGTCTTCGCTAACGGCGGCCGGACCAGATTGTATGGCGGCGCGCGGCTCGAAACACAGGGTCGCAAAGGGGAACAGTTCCGAAAGCCGTCCTTCGAGTTGAGCAGCGCCGGAGGTGTCGCTTGCTGGCCCTGTCGCCTGACAATGGACCCGACAACGGCTGCCGGCAGAATCCGGCAGCAGAGTGAGTCGCAAAGGCGGCGAACCGGCGAGGATCAAGACCTGAGCAAGCAGAGGTGAAATCGTGCCATCTGCGATCCGGGCTTCAATGGCAAGAAGGGGATGGTCAACGGTTTCATCGGCTCGGAACTCCCCCGGCAGGAGCCTGTTGGCATCACGGCTGCCGAGAAGAAAGACCTCGGCGGTGCAACGACGACCATTCATGAAAACTGCCTCCCGCAACCTCCGATCCGTAGCCTGGACACTCTTCAGATCAGCCAGCGAGACCTGTTCGCCGTGGAATAGCTCAAAATGGTGCGTCAGCAATACGTTCAGGTCCCTGGCAGAGATGCCCTGATTATTGCCGAAGCCACGCCAGAGCAATGCGCCTTCGGCGACCGACAAATGTTCAATGGGGCGAAGAGCCAGCCCGCTGAAGAGAGTGGAGAGTGCTTGCACCGTCTGAGCTGAATTGCCGCCTTTCAATTTGTTTGCCAGCGGGCGGGCCAGCCTCCCCCAAGTCAGCCCCTTGAGCAGTCTTTTGCGCATAAATTGCCAGCGACTCGCCCAACCCGTTAGCGGCAGTCCTTCGCTTTCCAGTAAAGCGGTTTCGAGTCGCGTGCCTGTACTGTCCAGTTCTCGGAGCAGTTGCTGTACCCGTATGCTGTCGGCCGGAAATTCCCGGCGCAGCTCGTCATGAAGAGCGGAGATGCCGTGTAAAGTCAAGCGGACCTGTCCTGACAGGACCTGGAAGGGTGGCGCGGATACGAGGCAGGAGCTGTTGCCCAGTAATTCGAGCAGGCGTTGGAGATGCAGGCTGGCAGGAATCCAGGCGGGACAGGAAGCCGTGGCCGGCAAGCCTGCAAACAGCACACGGCGTCCCGCCTTCGCTAGCAGGACCGCGGCAATGCGGGAGGCGAGGCTTTCACCCAGGATGATGACGTCGTAATGATTATTGGCCACGGAAAAATTCGCGTATCAGAGTTTTGCCAGCGGTGTGCGTCTCGTAGTGGGACTGGTCCTTGTGTCTGCGCAGATCACAAGTCCTCTTCACTGAAGACCTGGAGACCGTTGCGGGTCAGAAGGGCGGCAGTCACCCCCTGGCCAGCGACAACCTGGTTCTCAAGGTAAACTTGATGGACACCGCAGGAGGGACTGCGCTCTTTCAGCAGAGCCTGCGTGCAGCCAGCCAACCGCGCAATTTTCATCGTTTCGATTGCCCCGTGCAGGAACGTTTCATTGACGATGTTCCCCTCGGCATTCATGACTTCACCAGTTCCGTCCAGGACTGCTGCACCGTCGCCGCAGGCAAATCGGGTCGCCGGACGGGGGGTTGGCAAGCCAGCCAGCTGCTCCGGACAAACCGGGATCGGGACGAGCCCCTGCTCGCGAATAAACCGCAAGGCCGGCTCATGACGTTTCGAGGCGCCGTCATACCGCGTGAGAAGCCCGAGCAGGCAGGCACTGACCAGGATTGGACGCATTGAAAACCTTGCGAGGCAGGAGGATTTTACTCCAGGGGCGGATTGACCATGGCGCTGGCCGGAGGCGGGCAGGGGGGATCGATGCGGACCCGGCGCCCCTCGATTTGCAGGCGGCCCTCGGCAAAAAGCTGAATGGCTCGCGGATAGATACGGTGTTCCTGCTGGAGGATACGGGCCGAGAGGGATTGCTCGGTGTCGTCGGCAAGTACCGGAACGACCGCCTGAATGATAATCGGACCGGTGTCGACGCCGCCGTCGACGAAGTGAACGGTGCAGCCAGCGAAACGGGCACCGTACTCCAGGGCCTTGCGCTGTACATGCAGCCCGGGAAACGCCGGCAGCAGCGCCGGGTGAATGTTCATGATCCGCCCGGGAAAAGCCTCGAGAAATACAGTGGAAATCAGGCGCATGAAACCGGCCAGCACGACTAGTTCAACGCCGGAGCTCCTTAATGCGGACACCACCGCGCGATCGTAATCCTCGCGGCTGCCATAGTGGCGATGATCGACGCAGAGTCGAGGGATACCAGCCTGCTCGGCCCGGGACAG
>DASPGW010000294.1 GCA_035620395.1 Desulfuromonadales bacterium
CACCCGGCCGGCGACCGGCTCCTTGGCAAAGACCCCCAGGACCACCCTCATCCCCTCCGTCCACGGCGCCAAGTCGGCGATCGGCCGCGGGTTGTCCACCGTTTCCACAGACTTATCCACAGGTGTTGGCTTGTTAAAAAACAGGTTGCTTCAGGCTGAGCAAAAATGCCCGGATGCAAGGCGCCCGAAATCCGAGGAGTGAGGCGTACCTGGAGGGTACGCCGCAGCGACGAGGATGAGGGCAACGCCGCAGGTGGGCGTTTTTCATCAGCCTGCTACAGGTCGAACCCGCAGTACGACAGGTTAAAGCTCTTGTTGCAGAGCGGGAAGTCGGAGATCTGCTCGCCGCGCAGCGCCATCGCCAGGCCGCTCCAGTTGCGGAACGAGGGATCGACGATCTTGTAGCGGGAAAACTTCCCCTGCGCATCGGTCAGGGCGACGTGCACCACCTCGCCGCGCCACCCTTCGACCAGGGCCACAGTCAGGCTCTCCGGCGCCAGCGCCGGCAACTCCCGGCGCAGTTCCCCCTCCGGCAGGGTGCGCAGCGCTCGCTTGATCCAGCCCAGCGAATCGTAGATCTCCCGCCGCCGGATATTCGCCCGTGCAAAGACGTCCCCCTCCTCTTCAATGACCACATGATCGAAGGCATCCCGGTAGGCGCCGGCCGGATGGTGCAGACGGGCATCGATGGCCAGGCCGCAGGCGCGGGCCGCCATGCCGACCAGCCCGAGGCTTTCGGCGGCGTCGACCGCCACCCGGCCGGTCCCTTCCAGACGGGCGAGGACCGAAGGGGTATCGAAAAAGAGTTCGACCGCGCCGCGGGTGTCCCGTTCGATCGCTTCGAGCCGCAGCAGCAATCGATCCGCCAACTGCCGGGAGACATCGAAGGCCACCCCGCCGGGCCGGACCAGACCGCGCCCGAAACGGCTGCCGCAGAGCTCGGCGCTGAGGTTGAGGTAATCCCCGCGAATCCGTCCGCAGAAAGCGGCGGTCGGCAGGAAGCCGACGTCGCCGGCCAGCGCTCCTATATCCCCCACATGATTGGCCAGCCGCTCCAGTTCCAGAGCCAGTGCCCGCAGCGCCGCCGCCCGGGGTGAGACCTCGACACCGGCCAGGCTCTCGATGATCTGGCAATAGGCGCTGGCGTGGCCGATGGTGGTGTCCCCGGCGATCGTCTCCATCTGGTGAATGGTCGTCGGACCGGGACCGCCGATCAGCGGTCGTTCGAGGCCGCGGTGCTGGTAGCCGAGGGAGATTTCCAGATGCATGACTTTTTCGCCCTGGCACTGGAAGCGGAAGTGTCCCGGCTCGATCACTCCGGCATGGACCGGACCGACCGCCACCTCGTGGACTTCATCGCCCTCCACCCGGTAGAACTCCATGTCGCCGGGAACGGGGTGCCGGCCGGGATCGCGCCCCCAGGCATCGCTACCCTCCCGCCAGGCACGATGGAACCGCACCGGCTTGAACCAGGGATGTCCCTCGAAAACCACGCCGAACTGCTCGGCGATTTCCCGTTCAAAGAGGTGCAGTGGAGGACAGCGTGGCGTCAGGGAGGGACAGCCTGGGGCGGTGCGGGTGCGCAACAGCCGCAGGTCCCCCTTCCAGTCCCGGGCGACCACGGCAAAAAGTTCAAGTTCATCCCCCGCGGCCGGCAGCGCAAAATAGGCCGCGATCCGCCCCAGTTGTTCCACCTCGCCGAGCAGCGCCTCTGAAAATCTCTCGTACGTCATCACCTTCAGGGACGACAGAGAGACCCGCTCACCATTGGTTACCGTGCAGATATCGACGCCCTGCGTACTCATGGTTCGACCTCCAGCAGGAGAGCGGCCTGCTGCAGCAGATCGCGCAGCGGCGCCGGGATGAACACCCCGAGCAGCAGAACCGCCAGAAGCATCACCAGCGGGGGAGCCACCAGCAAAAACCGGTCCTTGAAATGCAATTCCGGGTCGGTCGGCTCGCCCTGGGTCACGGAGAGAACCGTGGCACCCATGCCGATGAAAACCGTGGCCAGCAGGATCAGGAACAGCGCCCCGACCCACATCTGTTCGGCCCCGAAAATCCCGCGCAGGATGGTGAATTCGCTCAGGAAGAGGCCAAAGGGCGGGGAGCCGGTGACGGCCAGAAATCCAGCAAGGAACAGGCCTCCCGACAGCGGCAAAGCCGAGATCGCCCCGCGTACCTCGGAGAGGTGCTTGCTGGCAAAAGCGCGCTGGATATTGCCGGCCGAGAGGAACAGGCACCCTTTCGCCAGAGCGTTGTTGACCAGGTGCAGCAGCGCACCGAAAGTCGCCAGCCCGCCGATCCCGACGCCGATGGCGAGAATCCCCATGTGCTCGACGCTCGAATAGGCCAGCATCCGTTTGATGTCCGGCTGGCGGACCATGAAAACCGCCGCTACGAGCAGCGACAACAGCCCCATCCCCAGCAGGGCCTGACGGGCCATGGCCAGATCGCCGGCGGCCCCCATGATCTGCACCCCGCGCAGAACCGCCAGAAAGGCCACGCTCGTCAGACCGCCCGCCAGCAGGGCGCCGACCATCCCCGGCGCCTCGCCGTAAGCGTCCGGCTTCCAGGTATGCAGCGGCGCCAGGCCCATTTTGGTGCCGAAACCGACCAGCAGAAAGACGAAGCCGGCATGCAGCCAGGGGCGGGCCAGGGTCGGGCCGTCGGCCAACAGCTTGTCGAGTTGCAGGCTGATCGGTATGCCGCTGCCCAGGGCCGAATAGGCGACGAACAGAATGCCGAGCATGGCCAGGGCGATCCCGACCGACCCGATCAGCAGGTATTTCCAGGTCGCCTCGATGGAGAGCCGGTTGCGGTTGTAGTAGATGAGCGGTGCGCTGGCGATGGTGGTGGTTTCCACCCCCACCCAGAGCACGCCGAGGTGCCGCGACACGATGGCGAGGGTCATGGTCGAGAGGAAGACCAGCAGACAGGGGACGATGACCCGGTTGCCGCGGTCGCGGCGCAGATTCAGGTAGTCGACGGCGTAGAGGGCGCAACCGAGGTAGAGCGGACTGGTGACCAGCAGCAACAGCCGCGCCAGGGCATCCAGACCGATCCAGGCACCGGGCTCGGCGGCGCTGCCCGGCTCGGCGAGCAGCATCACGACCAGGATCAGGTGGATGGTGCCGGCCAGCGGCAACAGCCAGGAACGTCCCTGGTACCAGGGAGTAAATGAGGCGAAGAGGGCAAGTACCAGAGGAAAAAGAATCAGCAGCGCCAGCATGGCTTATTCCTTGAGCGCCGAAAGGCGTTCGGTATTGAGCGTGGAAAACTCCCGATTGATCTGATTCATGACGATCCCCATGACGAAGACGCCGACCAGCAGGTCGAGAAGCACCCCGGCCTCGACCATCATCGGCATCGCCTCCGAAAGCAGAATGCCGAAGATGAAAATGCCGTTTTCCAGCATCAGGTAGCCGAGCACCTGGGTGATCGCCTTGCGCCGGGTCATCAGCAGCAGGAATCCGGCAAAGAGCGTGGCCAGCGAGGTCGGGATGAAGAGACCACCCTGGTGTTGCGCCATCAGCGGCAGAAAATCGGCAAAGATGAAGGAGGCAGCGGTGACCAGCGCCCCGAGGATAAGCGTCGGGACATAGCCGATCAGCGGTTCGACCTCACGCCGGATCCGCACCTCGCGGATGGCGCGCAGCAGCAGCCAGGGGATGAATATCCCTTTCAACAGCAGAGCGCCCGTCGCCAGTACCAGGGTATGGGCGGAGAACCCGTGAGCGGTGATCGGCAGCAGGGCGAGCAGCGCCCCCTGCAGGGCCACGGCGCGGATGCAGGCCGCCAGCCGGGAGCTGCCGAGGGTGAAGAAATTCAGCAGGATGACCAGCAGCAGGCACAGATTGCTCAGACCGTACATAGAGTTTCTATCTCCAGGGTAACGTCCCGGCTTCCGGCTCTCGGCTTCTGTCTTCAGCCCCC
>DASPGW010000295.1 GCA_035620395.1 Desulfuromonadales bacterium
GCTTCGCCTGCAAGGCCAGGGAGGTGTCGCCGATCTCATCGAGAAAAATGGTGCCGCCGTGCGCCAGCTCGAAGCGCCCCGGCTTCTCCTTGAAGGCGCCGGTGAAGGCCCCCTTCTCGTGCCCGAACAGCTCGCTCTCCAACAGGCTTTCGGCCAGCGATGCGCAGTTGACCCTGACGAAGGGGCCGCCCTTGCGCGGGCTGCGGTAGTGGATGGCCCGGGCCATCAGCTCCTTGCCGGTGCCGCTCTCCCCCTCGACCAGGACGGTCGCCTCGGTGGCGGCGACGGTCCGGATGCGGTCGTAGATCTCGACCATCGCCTTGCTCTTGCCGACGAAGTCGGAAAACGAGTATTCGCCGAGCAGCTTGGCCTTGAGCGACTCCACCTCGCTGCGGTCGCGGATGACGGCGATGCAGCCGCACACCTCGCCGTCGGCGTCCCGCAGCAGGTCGGAAGAGAGGAAGGCGGGGATGCGCCGGTCGTCCCTGCCGACCAGGGTGGCAGTGCAGTTCTGGACGGGCTGCCGGTTTCTGAGGGTCCACTTCAGGGGGCAGTCGGTCTCGCAGACGCTGGAGCGCAGCACCTCGCTGCATTTCTTGCCGAGCACCTCCTCCTCGCGGTAGCCGGTCATCTTCTCGGCGCTGCGCGAAAAGCCGGTGAGGCGCATGTCGAGGTCGACGGTGTAGATGCCGTCGGCAATCGAGTTGATCACGGTCCGCGAGCGTTCCGTCTCGATCGCCAGCAACGCCTGCTGCTTCTGCAGCCGGTCGGCGAGGTCCTTCATCATCGAGGCGTCCTGGAAGCACTCCATGACGGCGACGATTTCACCCTCCTCGCTGCGCAACGGGGTGAGGTTCAGACAGAGAGAAGCGCTCTTGCGCCCCTGGGCGCAGTCGAAGCCGAGGGTCTTGCGCCCCTCGCCGCTGTCGAGGACTTCGCGGAATGGACACTGCTCGGCGCAGAGGGAAAAGCCGGTGACGTCCCAGCAGTGCTTCCCCTTTGCCTCGTCTTCCCGGACGCCCAGAAACTCCTGGGCGTGGCGGTTGAGGGCGAGGATGCGCCGCTCCCGGTCGAGCAGGAGCATCCCTTGGGCGATCTGGTCGAACAGCCAGCGGTCGGGCAGCGGATTTTCACTCATGGCAGGGCTCCGTCACGATCATTCAACAAATCCAATATATAATAAATGCAATATGTGTGCAAGAAGTTTTATGTGCGATAATTAATTTTATAATCCAGCTGTTTCAGAGAGTTACGTCGCAGAGGGGAAGTTTTGCCCCTGGGCGTGAAACATCCTGTCCAGGCAAATGGCGGCGTTTTGCGCTGCAGTGCAGCGTTTTGCTCCATCGGCAGGACGGTCGCGACTTGCTTTTCGTTGATTTTCGCGGGGAGTAAAATAGTTGCATGGTTGAGGAGACAGAGAGGGGAGGGCTCATGCTGAAATAACCGCCGGAATTTGAAGCGGAAGGAAAAACTATCAGCAAGAAACTTGACAACCATCCGCTTATGCGGATATGTTTTCAACATGAAAAAGATCGCTCATCTCTTCAAGGCTCTCTCCGACGAAACGCGTCTGCGCATCCTCTCGCTGCTCGGGGCGGGCGAACTCTGCGTCTGCGACCTGATGGAAATCCTCGCCCTGCCCCAGTCGACGGTCTCCCGCCACCTCGCCTATCTTCGCAATGCCGACCTGGTCGAAGACCGCCGGCAGGGAGTCTGGATGTACTACCGGCTGGCGGGTGAGGAAAGCACCCTGCACCGCGATCTGCTGGCACTGCTCCAGGTGCGGCTGGCGGCCATTCCGCAGGCCGCAACGGATCAGGCCGCCCTGCGCAATCATCTGGCGAAAAAGGATCGAGCCGCCTGCGTCTGAGCCGCTTTTTTTGAGCGCCATATCCGCCCATGCGGATACTATAAAGCGAAAAGAGGGAAGCGCCCATGAAGAAAAAAGTTCTGTTCCTCTGCACCCACAACTCCTGCCGCTCGCAGATGGCCGAAGGGTTGGTCAACTTTGATCTCGGCGACCGTATCGAGGCCTTTTCCGCCGGCACCGAAGCGACTCGGGTGAATCCGCTGGCGGCCAAGGTGATGGCGGAAATCGGCATCGACCTGTCCGGCCACCGCTCCAAGACCCTGGACGAATTCGCCGGCGAGCCGTTCGATTACGTCATCACTCTGTGCGGCGACGCCAACGAGAAGTGCCCGCTCTTTTTCGGCGGCGTCAAGCGGATGCATATCGGTTTCGAGGATCCGTCGCGCCGGCCCGGCAGCGAGGAGGAGGTCTTCCCCGAGTACCGGCGGGTGCGGGACGAGATCCGGCAGAGGATGCGGGAATTCTTCGCGAAGGAATTGGCTTCGTAGGGGTACGGCGTGCCGTGCCCGGGCGCAGCAAGCAGCGCCCCTACCGACCCATTATCAAATTGTAGGGGCAACCCTTGTGGTTGCCCGATCCAACGGCGGGCAGGCACAAGGCCTGCCCCTACAAGGAAATTCATCATGTCCTCTGGTATCTCAAAAAAACTCTCCTTTCTCGACCGCTACCTTACCTTTTGGATCTTCGCCGCCATGGCGGTGGGGGTCGGCGCCGGTTGGCTGGTTCCCGGTGTCAAAGACTTCGTCAACCTCTTTACCGTCGGCACGACCAATATTCCCATCGCCGCCGGCCTGATCCTGATGATGTACCCGCCCTTTGCCAAGGTCCGCTACGAGGAGATGCCCGACGTCTTTCGCAACAAGAAAATCCTCGGCCTCTCCCTGGTACAGAACTGGGTCATCGGCCCGATCCTCATGTTCATCCTCGCCGTCGTCTTTCTCCAGGGCTACCCCGAGTACATGGTGGGCCTGATCATGATCGGCCTGGCGCGCTGCATCGCCATGGTCATCGTCTGGAACGAGTTGGCCAAGGGGAATACGGAGTACGCCGCCGGCCTGGTTGCTTTCAACAGTATCTTCCAGGTCCTCTTTTTCAGCGTCTACGCCTGGTTCTTCATCAGCGTGCTGCCGCCGTTCTTCGGCCTGGAAGGGGCGGTGGTCGACATCACCATCGGCGAGATCGCCGAAAGCGTCTTCATCTACCTCGGCATCCCCTTCATCGCCGGAGCGCTGACCCGGCTGATCGGCGTCAAGGTCATGGGGCGCGAGCGCTACCACGCTGTGGTGGTGCCCAAGATCAGCCCGATCACCCTGATCGCCCTGCTCTTCACCATCGTCGTCATGTTCAGCCTGAAGGGGGACCTCATCGTGCAGATTCCCATGGACGTGGTGCGCATCGCCATCCCGCTGCTGATCTACTTCGTGGTGATGTTCCTGGTCTCCTTCTACATGGGGAAAAAGGTCGGCGCCGACTACAGCAAGACGACGACCCTCGCCTTCACCGCCGCCAGCAACAACTTCGAACTGGCCATCGCCGTCGCCATTGCCGTCTTCGGCATCAACTCGGGGGCGGCGTTTGCCGCCGTCATCGGGCCTCTGGTCGAAGTGCCGGTGATGATCGGCCTGGTCAATGTGGCCTTCTGGTTCCAGCGGCGCTATTTCGTCGGCCAGCCGCAACCCGCCTCGCTGCGCTGAAAGGGAGATTGCTGCCATGTTCGAGAAAGTGCTCATCGCCACCGACCTTTCCCCCGCCTCCGACTGCCTGCTGCAATGTGCGGGCGAGCTGCAGGCCACCGGCCTGAAGCAGGCGGTGCTGGCCCACGTCATCTACGTCGCCAACACGCCGGGGCTGGAGGATGCCATGGAGGCCGGGGCCTCGGCGCCCCTGATGCGCCAGAAAGCGAGCCTCGAAGGCCTGGGGATCGCTGTCAAGACGGAAATGCACCTGGGCATTCCGGGCCGCACCCTGAGCGAACTGGCCGAGCGGCACGACGTGGACGCCATTCTCATCGGCTCGCGGGGCCGCGGCATCCTGCAGCGGGCTGTGCTGGGCAGCGTTGCTTTCAAACTGCTGCAGACGGCGCGAAAGCCGGTGCTGCTGGCCCGCGTACAGCTTCTCGGCGAAGGTGCAAACTGCCGCTTCGCGGTCTGCCAGAGGCTCTTCGCGCACCTTCTGTTCCCGACCGATTTCTCCGAGACGGCCGAACATGCCTTCTGGCACCTGGAGCAGATGGCCGCCGACCTCAAGGGAGCGGTGACCCTGCTGCACGTGCAGGATCGGGTTTACCGGGAGATCCACCTTTCCGGGCAGCAGGCCGAAGAGCAGAAAAGAATCGATCAGGAGCGCCTGGAGGGGCTCCGGCAAAGGCTGGCCAGCCGGGGGGTGCGGGTTGAGACTGAGCTGGTCGAGGGGGTGCCCCGCGAGGAAATCCTGCAGCGGGCCGCCGGCGGCACCTATTCGCTGATCGCCATGGGCACCCAGGGCAAAGGGCTGTTCCGCGAGGCGCTGCTCGGCAGCCTGGCGCACGAGGTCGCCTGCGCGGCCGAGCTGCCGGTGCTCTTCTTTCCCTGCCGGTCCTGAGAAGGGTGCCAAGCTCTTTCCATCTTGATGACGTGTAACGGAAAGAAAAGTGAAATGACCGATTCCCCTGAACCGAAACCGGAAAAAACCCCGCAGGAAATCCTCCGTGGCGTCATTGAACTGTGCGCCGACTGCGATACCTGCCGGTTCCTCATGGACGAGGATTGCGCCTTCTTCCCCGAGCTCTATCGGCTGTGGGATCAGGAAAAGGAGACCGGGGTGCCTGTTCCCGAAGCGCAGCTGCGCCGCCTCACCGAACTCTGCACCCTCTGCGGACTCTGTCCCTGCCCCAGGGTCCCGGTCGACGTGATGGAGGCCAAGCGCCGCTATATCGACAGGGAAGGCCTGTCCACCACGACCCGGCTGCTCACCGACGTCCCGCGCCTGGCCCGCCTCTGCGGCACTTTTCCCCGCCTGGTGGGCGCCCTGCAGGCGAGTCGGGCTGTCGGCCCCCTGCTGCGCAAGGCCGCCGGCCTGCATCCGGAGCGCCAACTCCCGGCCTTTCCGGCAGAGAGTTTCTTCCGATGGGCCGAGAAAAAAGGTTTGGCCGCCCGCCGAGAGGGCGACTGCAACGTGGCCTATTTTGCCGGCTGCACGGCCGGCTACCTTTTTCCCCAGATCGGCCGGGCGGTGGTGGAGGTTCTGGAGCGCAACGGCGTGACGGTCCAGGTTCCGCCGCAGCAGTGCTGCGGCATGCCGCAGTTGGTGGAAGGCGACCGTCAGGGCGCCCTGCAGCGAGCCCGCGCCAACATGGCGACGCTGCTCGATTCGGTTCGGGCCGGAGATGACCTGGTCAGCTCCTGTCCCACCTGCGGCTTCTTTATGAAGACGCTTCTCAAGGAGCGGGCCTATTATTCCGCGGCTTATCAGGAATCGGTAAATGCCGGCGCGGATGAGCTGAAGGTGCCGGACCCGAACCAGGGCGGTAATAAGCACAGGGTCCTCAAAAAACTGGTGTTCGGGAATATCCTCAAGGATGACGGCTATTTCTCCTCTCTCGACCCCATGGCCCGCATCGGCATCGCCGAGCATCTCTTCGACGCCGGGGAGTACCTGGCCCGCCTGCATGCCGAGGGGCGCCTCGATACCCGCTTCAATGCCCTGCCCGGACGCATGGCCTACTTTGCCCCCTGCCATCAGCGGGAGCAGAAGATGGGTCGCCCCTACCTGGAACTGCTGGCGTTGATTCCCGGCCTGAATGTCGAATTGATAGGCGACACGGAGTGCTGCGGCATGGGCGGCAATTTCGGCTTCAAGGCCGATTTCCACGAGCAATCCCTTGCCGTCGGCCGGCCCCTGCTGGAAAAGATCCGGAAACAGGACCCCGCGGCGATCATCACCGACTGCATGAGCTGCCGGCTGCAGTTCCGCCACGCCTTGCCCTATCCGGTCTTCCATCCGCTGGAAATCCTGGCCCGGGCCTATCAGGGAGGGGCGGCCGAGACTGGCCAGAACTGAGCGGACAAGAGCGGCGGCTGGGCAATGCTCCTCCGTCGCCTGCGGCCTGGAGGCGAGAGCGGAGAGTGGGAGCCGGCCAAGTGTGGCCGGCTCTTTTGTCTTTTGTCTGAATTATGCAAAACGCTGCATTGATTCAGACCCGCCTTCCGACTATAATTTCCCACGTTATGCAGAATCAGCACATCGAAACGGCATCATCATCGATCTGTACCGATGTCACCGGCGTCATCCTGGCCGGCGGGCGGAGCTCGCGCATGGGCCGGGACAAGGCGGCGCTGGAGTTCGGGGGAGTCACTTTCTTCGAGCGAATCCTCTCCGTCTTCCGGTCGCTCTTCCCGCACGTCCTCATTGCCGGCGACCGGCCTGATCTGGCGGCGCCGGACCTGCCCTGTATTCCCGACCGCTACCCCGGCAGCGCACTGGGCGGGCTCTATACCGGCCTGCTGGCGGCCGAGACCCCTTATATATTCGTCGCCGCCTGCGATATGCCCTGTCCCGACCCGAAGCTGGTCCGCGCCATCGTGGCCAGGCGCTGTGGTTATGACATCGTGGTCCCCAGAACGCCCGCCGGGCTGGAGCCGCTCTTCGCCCTTTACGGCAAGTCTTGTCTGGAGCCGATGCGGGCCTTGCTGGCAGCGAAGAACTATCGGATATACGATTTCTATCCCGAGGTCCGGGTGCTCTACCTCGAACCGGACGAACTTCCCACCGGCTGGGAGCGGGCACTGATCAACGTCAACACCCCCGAAGAACTGCAGCGATGCAAGGAGGAACTGAACATGAAACCAGCCGTCGTATCGGTGGTCGCCAAGAGCGGCACCGGCAAGACCACCCTTCTGGAAAAATTGATCGCCGAGCTGAAGCGGCGCGGCTGGCGGGTCGGCGCCATCAAGCACGACGCCCACAGCTTCGATATCGACCGCGAAGGCAAGGACTCCTGGCGACTCACCCAGGCCGGGGCCGATACCATGCTGATCACCTCGCCGGCGAAAATCGCCATGGTGAAGAAGCACGGCGACAGCCAGGAGCCGCCCCTGGCGGAGACGATCGCGCGTTATTGCGGCGACCTCGATATCGTGCTGACCGAGGGCTTCAAGAAAAGCAGCATGCCCAAGATCGAGGTGCACCGCGCCGAGCGCAGCGCCACGCTGCTCTGCCGCGGCGAGGAGCACGATCCCACGCTGGTCGCCGTCGCCTCGGATGAGCGGCTGGAGCTGGACGTGCCGGTCTACGACATCAACGATGCTGCGGGGCTCTGTGATTTTATCGAGGGGCGCTTCCTGCGGTGAAAAGGCTCGAAGTGCGCTCCAAGGTCTGGCTGGAGGTGGAGGGTGAGCCGCTGCTCGGCGAGGGGCGCGAGCGGCTGCTGCGGCTCATCGAACAGGAGGGCTCGATCAGCGCCGCGGCGCGGGCGATGGCGATTCCCTACCGCAAGGCCTGGAGCTACCTCGAGAACATGGAGAAGAAACTCGGATGCGCGTTGGTCGAGCGGCATAAAGGGGGCGCCCGCGGCGGCCGGACGACGCTTACCGCCGAGGCCCGCTCGTTGCTGGCGCGTTTCGATGAACTGAAAAACGGTGTGCAGGCATTCGTCGACGGTCGCTTCGACGAAGTTTTCGGTGACAAGATGGGAGGCCGACAATGACAGGCTGCAGCGGGCAATCACTCCGACGGAGTCGCCCTTTATGTTGAGTTACCAGGAAGCGGTCGAAGTAGTGCTGCAGACCGTGCAGCCGTTGCCGCCGGTGAAGATGGCGCTCCCCGAAGCCCTTGGCCGTGTTCTGGCCGAGCCGGCGGTCGCCCGCTGGGACCTGCCGCCAGCCGACAACTCGGCGATGGACGGCTACGCCTTCGCCTGGAACAGGCAGGGGGAGGGGAGCGAACTGGAGGTGGTCGGTTTTGTTCCGGCCGGCAGTTATCTCGAGGAGCCGGTCCCGCCCGGTCGGGCGGTGAGGATCATGACTGGGGCGCCTCTGCCGGCCGGCTGCGATACCGTGGTACCGGTGGAGGAGGTGGCCGAAGAGGCTGCCCGCATCCGAATTATCCGTCCTCCCCGGGCGGGCCAGCATGTGCGCCGCCGGGGCGAAGAGTTGGGGCGAGGCGAGGCCCTCCTGGACACCGGCATGCCCCTGCACGCCGGGGAGATGGGTCTGCTGGCGGCAGCCGGCATCGAGCAGGTCAAGATCTATCCGGCGCCGCGGGTGGCGCTGCTTTCCACCGGCGATGAACTGGTCGAGTTGGGCGAGGTGCCCGGTCCCGGGCAGATCGTCAACTCAAACTTTCACCTGCTTGCCGCCCGGCTGAAGGAGGAGGGGAGTTCCGTTATTCCCCTGGGGGTGGCACGGGACAACGAATATGACCTGGCGGAGCGGGTCGGCCGGGGCCTGCAGGCCGACATGCTGATCAGTACCGGCGGGGTCTCCGTCGGTGACCGCGATTACGTGCAGGAGACGCTGCGGGCGTTCGGTTTTCAGCTCGGCTTCTGGCAGGTCAGCATCAAGCCGGGCAAGCCGGTGCTGTTCGGCACCGTCAAGGGGAGGCCGGTCTTCGGCCTGCCGGGCAATCCGGCGGCCGCCGCCGCAACCTTCGAGCTTTTTGTCCGGCCCGCCCTGCGCCGGCTGGCCGGATTTTCAGGGCTGCTTCAGCCACGCCTGCGGGCGACCCTGACGGCCGGGATCGACGGCGGCGAAAAACGCCAGCGTTTCATCTGGGGCAGCCTGCTGGAACGGGAAGGGCGCTTCGAGTTTACCCCCTCCTCCCGCCAGGGCTCGGGACAGAACCGCAGCCTGCAGGGGGTCCAGGCCCTGCTGCCGGTGGCGGGCGGCCATTCGGGACTGGCGGCCGGCGCGGAGGTCGAGATCATGCTGGTCCGGCTGCCGCCGGGGCATGCCTGAGAACCCGGTCAAGGTATACGTTGAGCTTTCCTTTCAAGCGGTGTAGTATTATACGCCTCAACTCTCAAGCAGGAGAAAACAGACATGTTTGGACTCGGCACCCAGGAACTGATCATCATCCTCGTTCTTGTGCTCATCATTTTCGGCGCCGGCAAGCTGCCCCAGGTTGGCGGCGCGATCGGCAAGGGTCTGCGTAACTTCAAGGAAGGGATGAAGGAGGGCGAGGGGGACGCGGATGCGGAAAAGAAGAAGCTGGAAGAAAAGAAGGACGAATAGCCCCTTCTCTTTTTCGGACAATCTTTCGTAGCGCCTTGGAGAATAAAAGAAGCCCGCTTCCTGCAACATCAGGAGGCGGGCTTCTGTGTGTGACAAAAGAAAAAGCCTACTGGCGCGGGGTGATGGTGATTGCAACCCGGCGGTTGGTCTGTCGGCCGGACTCGGTATTGTTGTCGGCGATCGGTCTGCTCTCGCCGTAGCCGACGGCGGACATCCGGGCCGGATTGACCCCCTGGCCGGCCAGGGCGTTCTTGACCGACATGGCCCGCTGCTCCGAGAGCTGCTGGTTGTAG
>DASPGW010000296.1 GCA_035620395.1 Desulfuromonadales bacterium
AAATTGCCGCTGGCGGTAAACTGGTTCGAGGTCAGATTGGCGATGGCCGGGTTCTGGGAGACGATCTCGATGGACGACAGCGGAATGAAGTCGTTCGGCCGGGTCGGCTGATCGTCCTCACCACAGCCGAGCAGGCCAAACAGAACGACAAGAACAAGGACAGGCAACAGCAGTTTTGACATCGGGTCCCTCCACATTATGGCCGGCCGGTCGGGAGGAAAAACCGATTCCCGCCGTAAGATAGTTTAACCCCGTCCTGGGTGATCTCGACCACGCTCAGGCCGTCCCCGCTGCTGCTCCCCTCCCGCAGGTTGAGACCGTTGATCCGGACCAGCCGGCGCTCGGGTTCCGGGGTAAAAAAGTGCAGATGCAGATCGAGACGGGGCAGGCCGGCGCGGACGTTGTCCGGAAGTTCGGCAATCGGCGGAAAGGATTTCGCGGCCGGGGCGGCGGCAGCAACCTTCGACCGTGTCGGTGCCGCCGGCGGCGGATCTGTCCGCCGCACCTGCGTCTTTTTTTCAGCAGCCCTGGCAGGCGCCGGGCGGGCGGCCGGCGCCGCCGGCCTGACCGGGGTCTCCTCGATGACCACCGTGACCACCTCCGGCTCCGGCGGCAGCGCCGGCGCTGCCGATCCGCCGGGTGCGGCGGCGGGTTCTGCCTTGGTCGCGGCAGGCAAAGCGGCCGGCGCAGCACTGGCGATCTGGCCGCCGGCAGACACTGCAACCGTTGCGCGCTTCTCTTCCCGAGCGAGCAGCCACCAGCCGAAAACGACGCCGTTCAGCAGCAGGGCCAGGACCAGAAGAAAGGGCCAGATCGGCCGCCGCCGGGGCGCCGGCGAGAACGGTTCGTTCTGCAGCCGGGGCACCTCCCCCTGCCGGCGTTCGGCTTCCGATTTTTTCAGCGCATCGAGAATGAACGACATACGTCAGGGCTCCCTTTCGCTTTTGGCCAGATGCGGCCCCGGTGCCCCGAGCCTCTGGTTGAGCAGGATGAGGGTCATTGGACCGGCAATGCCGTCGGGCAGCAGGCCATGGCGCACCTGGAACTGCTTGACCCGCTGCTCCAGCCGCAGGTCAAAGAGTTCGGTCGCCGCCCCGGGGCTGTCCGCCCCGTCGGGGAGGGCGCGCGACAACCACTTCACGGCATCGCCCCGGTCGCCACGGCCCAGCGCTTTGGGCAACGGGAACAGCGGCCGCCAGAGCAGGCTGAACTCGCCGAGCCAATGCTGCTCGAACTCCCGGCGCAACAGGTTGTGACGCTGGCCGCCGATCAGCAACTCCATGCGGTCACCCTGAAGCCGGACGAGGGTCGCGTAAAATGGCTCCCCGCCGGCGGTGCGCAGATGCAGAATCGCCGGCCGGTCCAGCAGCCCCAGCAGGTGCAGGGAGCCGGCGCTCTGCAGGCATTCCAGGCCGGCCGATTGCGCGAGCGAGCACAATTCGCCCCCGTCGCCGGCTTCGACTCCCCACAACCGCAACAGATCGATATCGGCCAGCCGCTTCTCGCTGCCCCCCGTCGGCAGGGCAACCAGCCCGGCTGCAGTGGGGCCTGGCGTCGGCTCTACCGGCGGCGGCGGGACGGCAACCCGCTGGACCGTTGCGGCCGCCGTGCCGGCCGGTGATTCGGGTACTGGCGAGCGGGTGAGGAGAGCCAGTACGACGGCCGCCGCCAGCAGGCCGGCAAGGGACCAGCGCCGGGCACCGAAGGCAGATGGCCGCGGGTCCAGCACCTCGCCCGCGGCCCGCCTGACCGTAGGGCCATCCACCTGGGGCTGCCCCTGCACATAGGCACCGAGCAGGGCGCGATCGGCCAGCACGTTGACCAGGCGCGGGATGCCGCGGCTGGCGCGATAAAGAGTGGCAATCGCCCGGGGAGTGAAAATCTGGCCGCGGCCGCCGGCTACGGCCAGGCGATGCTGCAGATAGTCGGCCAGGTCGGCGCGCCCCAAGGGTCCCAGGTGGTAGCGGGCGGTAACGCGCTGAGCGATCTGCCGCAGGTCGTTGCGCGCCAACTGGTCCCGCAGTTCCGGTTGGCCGATCAGAATGATCTGCAGCAGTTTGCGGCTGCTGGTCTCCAGGTTGGTCAACAGCCTGAGCTGTTCCAGGACATCAGCGGAGAGGCTCTGCGCCTCGTCGACGATGAGTACCGTCGTCATTCCTTTGGCATGCGAATCGAGCAGAAACCGGTTCAGGACATCGATAAAGGTCTTGTTGCTGGCATTCCCCTCAGGGTAGGCGATGCCGAGTTCGTCGCAGATCGTCGCCAGCAATTCGGGAACGCTGAGGGAAGGGTTGAGCACCAGGGCCACCTGCACCTTGTCCGGCACCTGCTCCAGGAGGCAGCGGCAGATGGTCGTCTTGCCGGTGCCGACCTCACCGGTCAGCAGCACGAAGCCGCCTTCCCCCCGCAATCCGTAGAGCAGATGTGCCAGCGCTTCGCGATGGGCGCCGCTCAGGTAGAGGTAACGCGGATCCGGGACGATGGAAAATGGCGCTTCCTTCAGGCCGAAATGATCGTTGTACATCGGGGTCCCGCTCCAGGGTTCAGGCCGTCCAACCTTCAGACGCTTTCATACCACGATTTCCATTGTAAAACAAATACCTCATTACCCCTTAGTGCAACACCGCCAGGGTCTTCCACTTGCCGTTGCGATAGCGCAGGTAGAAAACGCCACTGAAGGAAAGGAAGAAAACAACCAGTGCCAGCCAGGCGGTTTGGGGGGGCAGGTGGAGGATGTTCAGGGAGATGAAGAGCAGCGGCAGCAGCAGCCAGTGCAGGCCGACCGAAATGCACATGGTCCAGAAGGTGTCTCCGGCGCCACGCAGGGCACCGCTGAAGACGACCATCACCGCGTCGGCCATGACGTAGAGGCCGGCCAGGCGCAGCATCCCCGCAGCGAGCGGAGCCGCCTCGGCGAAGAGCGGGTCCGCACCCTCGGGTTGAAAGACCGCAACCAGCTGTTCGGGAAAACCGACGAAGAGGACGAGGATGACCGCCGAGTAGGCCCAGCCCATCTTCAGGCCGGAGACGGTCACGCGCTCGGCGATCTCCGGCCGGCCAGCCCCCATGTAGCGCCCGACCAGGCTGACGACGCCGATCTGGATGCCGAGCAGCGGCACGAAGGAGACCATGTCCCAGTTGAAGACGATGGTGACCGCCGTCGCCGTGGCCAGGCCATGGGCATGGAAGACGAGAATCATGGCGGTGAAGGCGAGCAGGTTGAGGAAGAGCTCCACCCCCGCCGGATAACCGAAGCGCAGCAGCTTGCGCATCACCTTGCCGTCCAGGCGCGGGAAAACCACCCCGAACTCGCGGCGGTTGCTCTCGGTCAGGTAGGCCGCCAGCAGGACGAGGAGTCCGCACAGGCTCGCGAGAATAGTGCCGTAGGCCGCCCCGCGAATCCCCAGGGCGGGGAGGCCGAGGTGGCCGAAGATCAGCACGTAGTTGGCGCCGACATTGACCAGCATCGTCGTCAGCGCCGAGAGCATGACCACCCGGGTCCGTCCGACCCCGGAAAAAAAGCTGGCGAAACAGCTGCGCAGCAGCGCGAGGATGCTGCCGCCGAGGAGGATATCGAAATAGAGCTTCTGCGGCCCGAGCTGCTCGGCGGGAATATCCGTGAAGGCGAAGAGCCCATGGGCCAGAGGCCGGGCGGCGAGGATCAGCGGATAGGCGAGCAGCGCGATGATGACCGCCTGGGAGAGAACCGTGGCGCAGCGGCTCTTTTGCCCGGCGCCGAGATACTGTGCCGCCAGGGCGGTGGTGTAACCGATCACGCCGAGAAAAAAGGTCGTCATCATGAAGGCGGTCAGCCCCCCGCCCATGGCGGCGCTCATCGGCACCGGCCCGAGGCGGGAGAGAAAGAGCCGGTCGGTGAAGACCAGCACCGTCTCGCTGGCATGAGAAACGACCATCGGCAGAGAGATGGCCAGCATCTCCCGCAGACCGCCCTGTGCCGGCGGGCTCGTATCGGATCGGGCCGTGGTGTTCATGTCCATCTTTCAGAAGCAACAAAAAAACGCTGGGGCCGCATCGGGCTCCAGCATCCCCATTAGAACGCCATCCACTGGTCAAAGTCAATCCGGTGTGCCTGCATATATCGGCCCACCCTCCCCCTGCGCTGCACGGTTATCGTCTTCCGTAGCCCCATGACCCCCGAAGGAGGTTATAATTGGGCAGCCATACTCTTTCAAGGGGTCACCCATGTTCTCTCCCGACTACGACATCCTTATCGTCGGCACCGGCCCGGCCGGCCTCGGTGCGGCCTTTCATCTCACCGAGTTCGCCCCTTCCCTTTCCATCCTCATGGTCGACCGGGAAAAGATCTGCTCCGGCGGCCTGCTGAACGACTGCAAGCAGAACTACTCCTGGCCCATCGGCTTTGCCGCCGAGAACTGGACCCGGGAAGAGGCCGAGCGGCTCCTCCCCCTGGTGGAGAAGTGTCTGCAGCCGGCCGTCAAGGAGAAACAGAACCTGGAGGTCTACCAGCGCCGGGCAGAGCGCATCGGCGTCGCGCTGCTCGACGTTCGCCAGGCCCATGTCGGCACCGACCGGAGCCGGGCATTGATCCGCCGCCTGCTGGCCGAGCTCGAAAGCCGCGGGGTGCACTTATCGCTGGAGAGGGAGGTGACCGACGTCTTCGACGGCGCCGAGGGCCCGGGAGTCGTCATCGCCGGTACGGAAACGGTCCGGGCCGGGAAGGTGATCGTCGCCCCCGGACGCAAGGGTTTCAGCTTTCTCCAGCAGGTGATGGAACGGATGGGGATCCCTTACGTCGACAACGTGGTCGATGTCGGCATCCGCATCGAGACCACGGCGAACAACTACCCCATCGTCAACGACTACTACGACCCCAAGTTTCTCTTCCCCGACGGAGTACGCACCTTCTGCACCAACTCGGGGCATGCACGGGTGGTGCTCGAGCGTTACCAGGGGTTCAGCCTCGTCAACGGCCATGCCCTCTCCGCGGCGCAGGCCGGCAACGACCTGGTGAATTTCGCCCTGCTCAAGACCATCGGCCTGAGAGACCCGGTCCGGAGCGGCCAGCAGATGGCTGTCTACCTCGGCCGCCTGGCCAACGAGATCGGCGGCGGCATGCCGCTCATGCAGCGGGTGGGAGATTTCCGCATGGGGAAACGCTCCACCGCCGGGACCTTCAACGAGGATCTCTATGCGTTTCCCCCCAGCTGCCCGGTCACCGCCGGCGACCTGGGGCTCGCCGTGCCGGCCAAGCTCATGCGCCACATCTGGGCGGCGCTGAAGAAGCTCGATACCATCGTCCCCGGCGTCCTCCACCCGAGCACCATCATGTACTATCCGGAGATCAAGATGTACGCGAACAAACCCGCTTTTCTCGACCACCATTTCCGCGTGAGCGGAAATATCTACATGGTCGGCGACGGCGCCGGGACCTCGCGCGGCATCACCGGCGCCTGGGCCAGCGGGATCAGGGCGGCGGAGGGGATACTGACCCCGCAAGCCACCCCGCCCGGCAAATAAAGGCTGACAAATCAAGGGGGCCCGCCAGCTGCCCGCAAACTCAGGGGGCGGCGATCCGGGGCTTGAGAAAGGCGCCGAGCTCGAGGTCGACGCTCTTGATATGCTTCACGATCCAGTTGAGCAGCATGCGGACCGTCTGGGTGACCAGGGTCTGGGTGGGTCCCTGAGCATCGATGTTCTGTTTCAGGTGCTGCAGCCGGTTAATGAACGATGTGTGCTCGTGCTGGTGGCTTGCGATGCCGGGATAGCCGTAGTGCTGCATCAGCTTCTCCTCCTCGCCGAAGTGGAAAACGACGTAGCCGTCGAGAAACCGCAGCAACTCGGTGATCTTTTCCTTTCCGTGGCCCTCATGGCA
>DASPGW010000297.1 GCA_035620395.1 Desulfuromonadales bacterium
TGTACCTCTTCTACGAGGTCCTTTCGCTGTCGACCTATCCGCTGGTAACCCACGAGCAGAATGCCGAGGCGCGGGCCTCGGGGCGCAAGTACCTGACCTACATCCTTGGCACCTCCATTGGCCTGGTGCTGCCGGCGATGCTGATTGTCTATCAGCTGACCGGGACCCTCGATTTCACCCACGGCGGGATCCTCGCCGGCAAGGCCTCCCCGGCGACCCTGAGCCTCTTGCTGCTGCTATTCGTGCTCGGCTTCGCCAAGGCCGGCGTGATGCCGTTTCACGGCTGGCTGCCGGCGGCAATGGTGGCGCCGACGCCGGTGAGCTCCTTCCTGCACGGTGTGGCGGTGGTCAAGGTTGGGGTTTTCTCGATCCTGCGGGTAGTCTTCGACATCTTCGGCCCCGACCTGCTGCGGAGCCTCGACCTCGGCGTGGCCCTGACCTACTTCGTCTCCATCACCATCCTGTTCGCCTCGCTGGTCGCCCTGACCCAGGACAACCTCAAGCGGCGGCTCGCCTACTCGACCATCGGCCAACTCTCCTACATGATTCTCGGTGCCGGCATGGTTTCCGCGGCGGGGATGACCGGCGGGGTGCTGCACATCGCCATGCACGCCTTCGGCAAGATCACCCTCTTCTTCTGCGCCGGAGCGATCTACGTGGCCAGCCACAAGAAGTACATCTCGGAGATGGACGGTCTGGGCCGAAAGATGCCGGTCACCTATGCGGCCTTCTTTCTCGGGGCACTTTCGATCATCGGCATGCCGCCCCTGGGCGGCTTTCTCAGCAAGTGGAACCTGCTGGTCGGGGCGGCGCAGTCGCACCAGTTGGTTCTGGTGGCGGTGCTGCTCGGCAGCTCGCTGCTCAACGCGGCCTATTTCTTCCCCATCGTATACCGGGGCTTTTTCGCCCCGGCCCCTGCGGGGGAGTCGAGCGGCGGAATCCGGGAGGCGCCCCTTTACTGCCTGTTGCCGCTGAGCGTCACCGCTCTCTGCTCGCTTCTGCTGTTTTTCTACCCTTCGGTCTTTCTCCAACTGGTGCAGCGGGCCCTCTTCCCCTGAAGGAGAGCGCCGGGCGAGGAGTTTTATATCATGCAGTCGAAACACGCTCATAAGAAGCATGAGGAGAAGTTGATCCTGGCCCATGACCCGGTGGCGGGTTACCGGCCGGTCTTCTACGTCACCTTCACTGCCGGGGTCCTTTACCTGGCCTACATCCTGTTCAATACCCTCTAGGGGAGCGCAGCCATGAAGAAGCCGGCCAAACCGGAAGTCCGGGAAGAGGATTTCCAGCATCCGGTCGACATGCAAGAAGAACTGGCGATGTTCGATCATCCGCAGAACGTCAAGCGCCTGCTCTACGGGTTCTTCACCTGTGTGGTGTTGCTGCTGGGGATCGACCTCTTCTATCACAAGCACGCCATCTTCCCCTGGGAGGAGTTCTTCGGCTTCTATTCCGTCTACGGTTTCGTCGCCTGCGTGGTGCTGGTGCTGGTCGCCAAATATATCCTGCGTCCCCTGGTGATGCGCAAAGAGGATTACTATGATTAACGCCCTGCCACCCGCCGTCATCCTGATCCTCGGAGCGCTGCCGGTCCCCTTCCTGCGGGGAAAGGCCAAGGCTGCCTGGATGCTGTTGCTGCCGGTGGTGAGCTTCCTCAACCTGCTGGCCATTCCCGAGGGAACCCACTGGACGGCCGGCTTCATGGACTACGAACTGGTCTTCGGCCAGGTCGACCGACTCAGTCTGATCTTCGGCTACATCTTTCACCTGATCTCCTTCATTTCGATCCTCTATGCCCTGCATGTCGAGGACGATGTGCAGAACGTCGCCGGGCTGGTCTACGCCGGCGCCGCCCTGGGGGTGACCTTCGCCGGCGACTTCTTCACCCTGTTCGTCTTCTGGGAGATGCTGACAATCAGTGCCACCTTCCTGATCCTGGCGCGGCGCACTCCGGCCGCCCTGGGCGCGGGTTTCCGCTACTTCATGGTGCATGTCGCCGGCGGTCTCTGTCTGCTCGCCGGCATCGTCCTCCACGTCCAGCAGACCGGCACCGCAGCCTTCGGCTTTGTCGGCCTCGACGGGCTGGCCTCGACCCTGATCTTCATCGGCGTCGGCGTCAACTGCGCCTGGCCCCTGCTGCACCCCTGGCTGACCGACGCCTATCCCGAGGCGACCATCACCGGCACCATCTTCCTCTCCGCCTTCACCACCAAGACGGCGATCTACGTTCTGGCCCGGGCCTTCCCCGGCACCGAGGAGTTGATCTGGATCGGCACGGCCATGGCCGCCTTCCCGATCTTCTACGCCGTCATCGAGAACGACCTGCGGCGGGTGCTGGCCTACAGCCTGATCAACCAGGTCGGCTTCATGGTCGTCGGCATCGGTATCGGCACCGCCCTAGCAATCAACGGCGCGGTCGCCCATGCCTTCAACGACATCCTCTTCAAGGGACTGCTGTTCATGACCATGGGTGCGGTGATGTACCGCACCGGCAAGATCAACGCCACCGACCTCGGTGGGCTTTACCGGTCGATGCCCTGGACCTGCACCTTTTGCATTGTCGGCGCCGCTTCGATTTCGGCCTTTCCCCTGTTCAGCGGTTTCGTCAGCAAATCGATGGTGATGGAGGCGGCAGCCCACGGTAATCTGCGTCTGGTCTGGTTCGTGCTGCTGTTCGCTTCGGCCGGGGTCTTTCATCATGCCGGCATCAAGATCCCCTTCTTCGCCTTCTTCTCCCACGACTCCGGGCTGCGCTGCAAGGAGGCGCCGCGACACATGCTGCTGGCGATGGGAATCGCCGCCGTTCTCTGCATCTTCATCGGCTCGTTCCCCCAATTCCTCTACAGCCTGCTCCCCTTCGCCACCGACTACCAGCCCTACACCGCGAGCCATGTGATCGCCCAAACCCAGCTGCTCTTTTTCTCGGCTCTTGCCTTCACCCTGCTGCTCCTCTCCGGCATTTACCCGGCGGAAATCCGTTCGGTCAACATTGATGCCGACTGGTTCTACCGCAAGGGGGGCCGGCTCTTCTATGGCCTGGCCGACAAGGCCTGCAACGGGTTGAACAGCTGGGGGGACAGGGTCCTCGTCAAGCTGGTCCCCGGTCTGCTGGCCCGCTTTTTCGAAGAGCCGGGAGGCAACATCCAGAAGCACGGTGTGCGCCTGCTGGCCGAAGCGACCGGAGAAGGCGCCGACCTTGGTACCACGGAGGACCGCATCGAGCGGCGCAGCCGGACGGCCGCCTATCCGGTGGGCGGTGGGGTTTTGCTGGCGGTGCTGTTCCTTGCAGTGATGTCCCTGCTGTTCTTCCTCTGAGGGAATTACCCCAGGGTGAACCAGACCTGTTTGTGGAGGTGGCCCACGTGAAAGCCCTGATCGCGCTCGACACTTCCCCCGCTTCGTGGCGCGCCGTCGAATATTCGGCCAGCATTCTCCCGCGACTTCCGGACAGTGAAGTACACCTGCTGTCCCTGACACCGGGGATTCCGCCGGGGAGCCGGCAGTTCGATCCGGCATCGCCGCCACCCGAGGTGCATGGAGACGAGGACCATCGGCTGGAGCTGCAAAAGCTTCGGGGCGCGCTGCAAGCCGCTGCCGACCTGCTGATCCGCAACGGAATGGCTGCAGTGCAGATTCGGCAATCGATCCAGCCAGTGTGCATCAGCCTGGGGCAGGACATCGTTGACGAGGCGGCGAAACGGGGCTGCGACACCATCGTGGTGGGACGCCGCGGCCTTTCCCGAGCCAGAAAACTGTTGCTGGGGAGCGTCTCCAGCGAGGTGGTCCACAAGGCCGCCGGCCTGACCGTCTGGGTGGTGGAGTAGTCTTCGCCCGGCATGCCCGCCCTCTACCTGCACGTTCCGTTCTGCCGCCGCAAATGCCCCTACTGCGATTTTTTCTCGCTGCCGGGGAACGCCTCCCAGCTCGCCCACTATCCCGATCTGCTCATCCGTCACCTGCGGCTCGCAGCCAGCTCCGGCCTCTGGCAAGGCCCCTTTTCTACCGTTTTTTTCGGCGGCGGCACCCCCTCCCTGTTGCCGGCCGAAGCGGTGGCGCGCGTGCTCACCGCGGCACGCACCGAGTTCGGGCTGGAAGCGGCAGCCGAGGTGACCCTGGAGGCCAACCCGGGTACCGTGACTCCGGCAAGCCTGGCTGGCTATCTTGAGGCCGGGATCAACCGCCTGTCGTTGGGCGTCCAGTCCCTCGATGAGTCAGGCTTGCGCACTCTGGGGCGCGTCCACACCGCTGCCGAGGCCTGTCAGGCCATCGCCTGGGCCCGACCGGCCGGATTTGCCAACGTCTCCCTCGACCTGATGTTCGCCCTTCCCGGCCAGACCGTCCGCGATTTGCACACGGAGGTTGGCCGACTGCTGGCCCTCTCGCCCGACCACCTCTCCTGCTATGGCCTGAGCGTCGAGGAGCAGACCCCCTTCTATCATCTCCACCGCCGCGGCGATCTCGAACTGCCCGACGAGGAGCGCTATGCCGCCCTTTTCCTGGCGCTGCACGAGCGCTTGACGCAGGCGGGGTATACGCACTACGAAATCTCCAACTACGCCCGCCCCGGCCGCCAGTGCCGGCACAACCTCGGCTACTGGCAGCGCCTGAGCTATCTGGGGGTCGGTGCCGGTGCGCACAGTTTTCTGGACGCCGGTTGGGGAGAGCGCCAGTCGGTGCCTCCGGACCTCAACCGTTACGCCCGAGGTTTGGGCGGCGGTGAGAACCCGGCACAAACCCTGGAAACTTTCGACCACCGCGGAGCCATGGCTGAAACCCTCTACCTGGGGTTGCGCACCGCCGCCGGCGTCGATGACGATCGATTCCGGCAGCGGTTCGGTCTGCGGGTCGCCGAGGCATTTCCGGCGGCGATCGAAAAGGCCGGCCGGCACCTGCGGTTGAAGGACGGATTCTGGACCTTCGACCTCGACGGCTGGCTGCTCTACGACCATCTCATCACCCCCTTTCTTTGAGCTAATGCGCGGATTTTTCCGCTGCTTTAGACCTTGACAAAGGGGAGGGGCGTTGTTATGTTGTTCACGCTTAGCACTCTTCCCCCGGGAGTGCTAACGGTGAGCGCTGGGCCGGATTTTCCGGCTTCTGGTTTTTTGGGGCGGTGAAACGGATGAGCGAGGAGCTCAACGAGCGCAGTCGGAAGATCCTCGAGGCAATCATCGAGGACTATATCGACTCGGCCGAACCGATCGGTTCCCGGGCCATGACCCGCCGCCATCCCCTTGGTCTGTCCCCGGCCACGGTGCGCAACGTCATGGCCGACCTGGAGGAGATGGGCTACATCATCTCTCCGCATACCTCGGCGGGGCGGGTTCCGACCGACAAGGGGTACCGGTTTTATATCGACTCCCTGCTCCAGGTGCGGCAGTTGTCCCAGCAGGAGCAACAGCGGATCCAGCAGCATCACCACCTCAAGGGGCTGCGCATGGATGAGCTGCTGCGGGAGGCGGGCAAAATCCTCTCACGCATTTCCCATTACACGGGAATCGTCATGGCCCCGCGTTTTACGGCCACCGTCTTTCGCCATATCGAGTTCATCCGTCTCTCCCTGGGACGCATCCTGGTCGTTTTCGTCAGCGATACGGGGCTGGTGCAGAACAAAATCATCGAGACCACTGAAGCGCTCTCCCCGGGCGAGCTTGAGCAGATGAGCAGCTACCTCAACCAGACCCTGACCGGCATGACTATCCAGCAGGCAAAGGCGCGGATTGTCGAGGAGATGGCCAAGGAAAAGGCCCTCTACGACAATTTGCTGCAGCGGGCTCTGCTGCTTTCTCGCGAGGCGCTCCAGGAGGAGTCGGAAAGCGAAGTCTTCATCGAGGGGGCCGCTAATATTTTCGAGCAGCCCGAGGGCGCCGACCTGGAGCGGATGAAACGGCTGTTCAGGACTTTTGAACAGAAAGGTCTGCTGGTGGAGCTCCTCGACAAGAGCCAGAAGGCCGATGGGGTCCAGATCTTCATCGGCAACGAAAACGAGTATCGGGAAATTGAGGGCTGCAGTCTGGTCACTGCGACCTATTCCAGTCGCCGTGGGACCATCGGCACCTTGGGGGTCATCGGCCCGGTACGCATGCCTTATTCAACGGTGATTCCCGTCGTCGATTACACGGCCCGGCTGGTGAGTCAGATGCTGGAGTCGGAGTCATAACAGGAGACTTATAGCGTGTCCAAGAAGAAGCAGCAGCACGAAATGGATGAACAAAGCGAAACCGCCGGAAGCGCAGCCGGGGAGCAGACCCCGTCGCCGGTACCGGAAGTTGTGTCGGCAGAGCAGCCCCCTGCCGAGGGGGCACTTGCCGCCAGCCAGGCGGAGGCGCAGAAGAACTGGGACCTCTACCTGCGCGCCCGGGCCGATCTGGAAAACTACCGCAAGCGGGTGCAGCGGGAAAAGGAGGACCTCTCCCGTTTCGCCAATGAAAACCTGCTGCGCGAGATCCTGCCGGTGATGGACAATCTGGAGCGTGCCCTCGAGCACGCCCGGCAGAGTGATGGCGGCAACGGCGGACTGCTGCAGGGGGTGGAGCTGACCCTCGGTCAGTTCCAGCGGGTAATCGATAAGTTCGGTGTGACCCCGATCCGCTCGCTCGGCGAGCCGTTCGACCCGGCCCGGCACGAGGCGCTCGGACAGGTGGAGAGTGCCGAGCACCCCCCCAACACGGTAGTGCAGGAGTTGCAAAAGGGCTACCTGCTCAATGATCGTCTGCTGCGGCCAGCCATGGTCATGGTGGCCAAGGCGCCGCCGGTCGCCGCCGAGCCGTAAGGCGGCGCGAAACTGATAACATCTATGAACCCAGAGGGATCAAAGGAGGATACAAGTCATGGCTAAAGTCATTGGTATAGATCTCGGCACCACCAACTCCTGCGTGGCCGTCATGGAAGGGGGCGAGCCGGTCGTCATCGCCAACGCCGAAGGCTCGCGCACTACGCCGTCGATGGTGGCGATCACCGAGAGCGGCGAGCGGCTGGTGGGACAGCAGGCCAAACGGCAGGCGGTCACCAACCCGGAAAATACCCTCTTCGCCATCAAGCGCCTGATCGGCCGCAAGTTCGACACCGAGGCGGTGCGCAAGGATATCAAGATCAGTCCCTTCAAGATCGTCAAGGCCGACAATGGCGACGCCTGGGTCGAGGTGCGCGGAAAGAAGTACAGTCCGCCCGAGATCTCGGCCATGGTCCTGCAGAAGATGAAGCAGACGGCCGAGGACTACCTCGGCGAGTCGGTCACCGACGCGGTGATTACCGTCCCGGCCTACTTCGACGACTCGCAGCGCCAGGCGACTAAGGACGCGGGCAAGATCGCCGGCCTCAACGTGCTGCGCATCATCAACGAGCCGACGGCGGCGGCGCTTGCCTACGGTCTTGACCGGAAGAAGGAGGAGAAAATCGCCGTCTTCGACCTTGGTGGCGGAACCTTCGACATCTCCATCCTCGAACTCGGTGAAGGGGTCTTTGAAGTCCGTTCGACCAACGGCGACACCTTTCTCGGCGGCGAGGATTTCGACCAGCGCATCATTGACTACGTGGCCGACGAGTTCAAGAAGGAGCAGGGGATCGACTTGCGCAGCGACAAGATGGCCCTGCAGCGCCTCAAGGAGGCGGCGGAGAAAGCCAAGTGCGAGCTCTCCACCTCGATGGAGACCGACATCAACCTCCCCTTCATCACCGCCGACCAGACCGGGCCCAAGCATCTCAACATCCGCCTCACCCGGGCCAAGCTGGAAAGCCTCTGCGCCGACCTCATCGAGAATCTCGTCGCTCCCTGCCGCACCGCCCTCAAGGATGCCGGCCTCTCCGCCGCCGACGTCGACGAGGTAATCCTGGTTGGCGGCATGACCCGCATGCCGATCGTGCAGAAGAAGGTCCAGGAGATCTTCGGCAAGGTCCCCAACCGCGGGGTCAACCCCGACGAGGTAGTGGCCATCGGCGCCGCCATCCAGGCCGGCGTTCTCAAGGGGGAGGTCAAGGACGTGCTGCTCCTCGACGTCACCCCCCTCTCTCTGGGAATCGAAACCCTGGGCGGGGTAATGACCAAGCTGATCGAGAAAAACACCACCATTCCCTGCAAGAAGAGCCAGGTTTTCTCTACCGCCGCCGATAACCAGCCGGCCGTTTCCGTGCACGTGCTGCAGGGCGAGCGAGAGATGGCCGGCGACAACAAGACCATCGGCCGCTTTGAACTGGTCGGCATTCCGCCGGCCCCGCGCGGAGTGCCGCAGGTCGAAGTCACCTTCGACCTCGACGCCAACGGCATCCTGCATGTCTCGGCCAAGGACCTCGGTACCGGCAAGGAGCAGTCGATCCGCATCACCGCCTCCTCCGGCCTCTCCCAGGAGGAGATCGACAAGATGGTGAAGGACGCCGAGGCCCACGCCGCCGAGGATCACAAGAAACGTGAGCTGATCGAGGCCCGCAACCAGGCCGACGGCTTGGTCTATACCACCGAGAAATCCCTCAAGGAGCACGGCGACAAGGTCGACGAAGCGACCCGCGCCGGGATCCAGCAAGCGCTGGATGAGCTCAAGAAGGCGATGGAGGCGGATGACGCCGAGACCATTCGGACGAAGACCGAAGCCCTCGCCCAGTCTGCCCACAAGCTTGCCGAGGCGATGTACGCCCAGGCGCAGGCTGCCGGTGATGCCGGCGAAGCTGCCGCCGGGGAAGGGAAAGCCGGCGGCAAGGAAGATGTCGTCGAAGCCGAGTTCGAGGAAGTCAAGGACGAGAAGAAATAGCGGCAACTGGTTTTTGCATCCTGCGTAACCGTA
>DASPGW010000298.1 GCA_035620395.1 Desulfuromonadales bacterium
CTGGCGTCGGTGTCGGCCAGGTCGGAGAGGTAGCTGCCGCCCAGTTCCACCCCTTCCGTTGGGGCCACCACCAGGCTCGCCCCCCAGTCGCGGATGTGGTCCTCATTGCGGGTCTTCTCGGCATCGCCGTTGAAGACGAAGGCGGAAAGGGTGGCCGGGCCGTACGTGTAGCCGGCGAGGAGGGCCGTCTCCCGGGTCTCGCCCAGCTCCAGGGTCAGCGGGTCGCTGATGAAATGGCTGTGGAACACGCCGAAGGGGAGGTACTGGCGGCCGACGCGGCCGGACCAGGGGCCGTGCGCGAAGTTGATGGCGGCCTCGTCGACTTCGAGGTCGGTGTCATCGGCCCCGAAGGCTCCCTCCTCGAACAGGAAGATGATGTCGCCGCTGATCGCCTCGGTGAGCTTGACACCGAGACCGAACTGGGCGGTGGCGAGCGCCAGGTCGCTGGCGGCGTCGGAGGTGCCGTCCTTGAACTCGACGTCGGCGGCTGCGGCCTCCACCTCGAGCAGCCCTGAGATGGTGATCCTCTCGGTGATCTTCGCCGCCAGACCGGCGCCTTTCTTCTCGGCCAGGGTGTGGTAGATCTCGGCTTGGCGTTCCTCCAGGAGGCGCAGGCGCTCTTCGGCCGACAGATTGCGGATTGCCGTTGCCGCCTCTTCAGCGTCGCCGTGGGCGAAGGTCAGGGCGGGAGAGGCTAGCGCCAGCAGGCCGGCAAGGATCAGGGCAGGGATGGATCGGGACATCTTGTTTCTGGACATTTCCTTCATTCCTCCTTGGAGAGTTTAATACAAGTTAAGCAGTTCCGCAGCGTGCAGACGCCGCAGGAGTGGTACTGGAACACCGGGATGTTCTGGGTTCTGGCCACGCTGACCGCCTCGTGCCGGGCACGGTGCGACACCTTGTTGGTGAAGATGAGCACGGCGTCGACGTTCTTGAGTTTGGCGCCGATGTTGGCTTCCGACTGATTGAAAACCCGCAGTTCGACGCCGGCCTGCGCCGCTTCCAGCCGGTAGTGCCGTTCCAGCCGGGCCATCCCGCCGATCACCGCGACGCACATGCCGCCCTCCTTAAATCATAACGATATTCATTTTCAATTGATGCCCCGCAAAAAGCCTCCCCTGCAGATGAGCCGACCGCATGCAGGCAATCGACGGGGGTAGCGCAGCGAGCCAGCCGCCGGGCCATGCGGCAGCGGCTCTGGCGGAAAGCTTCGGCGAGCCCGAGGCTGCCGGCGGGATCGCCGTAGATTTTCCAGGGACCCTGGCAGGTGAAGGGCAGGGGCGCCCAGCCCATGAAACCGGCCACGTCCTTGAGCGGGTAGCCGAGAAAAACCCCGATTTCGTGGGGAAACCCTGCCGCCGGGATCCGTGCTTGCAGCTCCGTCAAAGACGCTTGCGGGTCGGCCGGGTTGGTGTAGCCGGCCTTGCGGAGAAACCCCGCGACGTTCGGCCGGGCGAGCAGGGCCGCGAGTGTCTGCGGCCGGTAGAGCAGCAGCAGCAGCGAATCGCCCCGGTCGGCCAGCTCCCGGACGGCCAGGCCGCCTTGCCGCGCCAGAGTGGCCCCGTGGCGCTGCCACATCCGGTAGAGGTTGCGGCCGCAGGCCCGGCGGCGGTTGGCGACGTTGATCAGGTTCGCCGGTTTTTCCCCATCGAGGACTTCTGCCGCTTCGAGGGCGAGGAATGCGGCCAGGCATTCCCGTTCATCGGCGAAACGCTCCGCCAGATCATGCCAGACCGGCCGTCTTTGCTCATCGGAGCGATGGTGCTGCATTTTCAACCTCCTGCTTGGGAAGGTGATCCCGAGACGCCCAATCGGGCGTCTCGGCCAGATACGTATGAATTACCGTTTCGACGAGCAGTCGCAGCCGCTGCAATCGTGACACGACCCTTTTTTCTTCCAGAACGAGCGGTAGAAGAGGTAGCCCGCTCCGCCCAGGATCACTGCCATCCAGATGATATCGACGATGCCCATCTCAGCCTCCGAGTCCGAGGAAGGTCCCGCCCTGGTAGATCACCAGGGAGACGGTCCAGGCGAGGGCCATCTGGTAGACGAAGGCGACCCCGAACCACTTCCAGGAGCCGAACTCCTGGCGCATGGCGATGGCGACCACCACGCAGGGCATATAGAGCAGGACGAAGACCATGAAGGCGTAGGCGGACAGCGGCGTGAAGGCGCCGCCGACGGCCGTCTTGAGGGGGGAGGCCCCTTCCTCGTCCTCCGCCGCCAGGCTGGAAACACCGAAGGTGGCGACGACGTTGGCGCCCGCGTCCTTGAAGGCGCCGCCGAAGGAGACGACGATCTCCTTCAGGTCCTCGCCCAGGGTCGGCGTCGCCGCTTCTTCCTCGGTCGCCGCTTCCTCCGCCAGCGCCTCGGGGGCATAGATCTCGCCCATGGTGCCGACGACGATCTCCTTGGCGATCAGGCCGGTGATGAGCGAAGAGGAGGCCTCCCAGTTGCCGAAGCCGAGCGGCTCGAAGATCGGGGCGATCAAGGCGCCGGTCTGGCCGAGGTAGGAGTCGCGCTTGCTCTCGACGCCCCAGGGGGTGTTGAGCAGGAACCAGACGAAGACCGAGACGGCCAGGATGTAGGTGCCGGCCTTGATCAGGAAGTGCTTCCCCTTCTCCCAGGTGTGGATCAGCAGGCTCTTGAGCGTCGGCATCCGATAGGGCGGCAGCTCCATGATGAACATCGGCGCTTCGCCGCGGAAGAGGGTCTTCTTGAAGATCACGCCCATGACGATGGCGAGCAGAATCCCCAGCACGTAGAGGGACCAGATGACGCTGCCGGCGGCCGTGCCGAAGAAGACCCCGGCGAACAGGACGTAGACCGGCAGGCGCGCCCCGCAGCTCATCAGCGGCAGCAGCAGGGCGGTCAGGGCCTTGTCCCGCGGGTTCTCCAGGGTGCGGGTGGCGTAGATGCCGGGCACGTTGCAGCCGAAGCCGAGCAGCATCGGGATGAAGCTCTTGCCGTGCAGGCCGATGGCGTGCATCGCCCGGTCCATGACGAAGGCGGCCCGCGCCATGTAGCCGCTCCCTTCGAGGAAGGTGATGAAGAACATCATGGCGAAGATGACCGGCACGAAGACCAGCACGAAGCCGACGCCGGCGATCACCCCGTCGAGGGCGAGCGACACCGTCCAGTCGGGAGCCCCGACTAGCCCCAGCCCCGCCTCGACCCAGCGGCGGAAGGGGCCGGCGATCATGCCGTCGAGCCAGTCGCCGAAGGGGGAGGAGAGGTCGAAGGTGAGCTTGAATACCAGCCACATGGCGGCCAGGAAGATCGGGATGCCGAGGAAGCGGTTGAGGACGATGCGGTCGATCTTCTCGGTGACCTCCGCCTTGCGCAGCTCCGGCTTCTGCAGCACCTCGCGGGTCAGGCCCGAGGCGAGGGCGTATCGGGCGTCGGCCATCAGCGCCTCGATGTCCTCGCCGTGGGCGCGGCGCAGGTGACTGAGCGCCTCACCCTCCAGGCTCTCCAGGCCGATGTTGACCTCCCTGGCCACCTCGGTGTCCCCCTCCATCAGTTTGCAGGCGAGCCAGCGCAGCGGGTATTTGTTCGCCAGCACCGGGTGCTTCGCCTGCAGGGTTGCGGCCACGCCGTCGACCGCCTTCTCGATGTCCTCGCCGTAGCTGAGCTGTTTCGGCCGGTGGGTTTGCGGAGCGGCGGCGGTCGCCAGCGCCGCCTCCAGCAGCTCCTTCGTCCCGCGGTTTTTGGTCGCCGCGGTGGGGACGACGGTGACGCCCAGCATCTGCTCGATCCCCTTGACGTCGATCCGGTACCCCTTGGCCTCGGCCTCGTCGAAGATGTTGAGGGCCATCACCACCGGCAGCCCCAGCTCCAGCAGCTGCATGGTGAGGTAGAGGTTGCGCTCCAGATTGGTGGCGTCGACCACGTTGATCACCAGGTCGGGTTTCTCGTGCACCAGGTAGTCGCGGGCGATGATCTCCTCCTGGGTGTAGGGGGAGAGGGAGTAGGTGCCGGGCAGGTCGACCAGACGGATGGTGCGCCCCTCGAACTCGAAGGACGCCTCCTTCTTCTCCACCGTCACCCCCGGCCAGTTGCCGACGTGCAGCCGGCTGCCGGTGATGGCGTTGATCAGGGTCGATTTGCCCGCGTTGGGGTTGCCGGCCACCGCGATGGTGACGACGCGCTTCTCCACCGGGCG
>DASPGW010000299.1 GCA_035620395.1 Desulfuromonadales bacterium
ATGCCGGTGGCGGCGGCCACGGTGGTGATCAGGATCGGGCTCTCTTCCCGCTTGCCGGCGAGGCTGGCGAACTGGGCGAAGTTCTGGGAGAGGGGTTCGCAGACCTCCGAGGAGAGGCAGACGAAGTAGCGGGTGCCGGCCTCGATCTCGGCGCGGATATAGTCCTGAAGGTCCTGGTCGTAGCGGTTTTGGTGGTCGAAGAACTCGAAGTTGTAGCGGGTGAGCTGCTCCGGATGGTAGAGGATGAACAGTCCGAACCCCTGCATCGTATCGAGGGAGGTGGTCAGCAGCTGGTTGTAGGGATCCCGGGCGTTGATCAGGATGGCGATGTTCGTCGAGTCCTGATGGCGGTAGGTCTTGCCGAGGGCGGTGGCGTGAATCCCGGGCTTGCCGATCAGGTAACCGGTGCTGACGCCGAAGCTGAGGAGAAGAACCGGCAGGTAGTAGAGGAGAAAGCGCGGCCGCAGCAGGAAGGGGAAGCCGGCCGGATCGAGGGCAAAGAGTTCGCGGCGGCGAATGACGGCGAGACTGACGATGGCCACGCCGAGGATGAAGGAGATGGCGGCGCAGACTCCGGAGAGGAGGAAGACCGCGTCCGTCTTCACCCCGGTCACGAACTGGTAGAGATAGATGGCAAGGGCGATCGGCGCGTAGATGATGAAGAGAATTTTGTACGACTTGTCGAAAAGGGAGCGTAAGGCTCCTGGCGCAGTCTTGCCGCTGTCGCTCATGGGGGTTTCATCCTGGGTGGTTTATTATTAATTCTAGGGATTTCCGGCGAATGTCAATACAAGGAAGATAAATCGGCCGGCGCTGTTTCCGGCCGGCAGAGCGATGACCTCTCCCGCCGATGCCGCAACGACAAAGGGGGCCCCCGTCCGGGGCCCCCTTTGTCGTTGCAGGCGCAGGAAAGCCTAGAAGTTGAAGGCCCGGATGGCCGGCGCGGCATTGAACTGCACCGAGCTGTTCTGCAGCCCGTCGTCCAGGTCGTCCAGCGCATCGTAGAGGGTCTGCAGGACGTACTTGTGGTTGTGGATCTTGCCGCAGGGGTCCTGGGCCGAGTGGAAGTTGAAGGCGGCCTGCAGCAGGCGGTCGTCGAAGGCGGCGAAGCCGTTGGCGAAGGTGGCCTCGCCGGGGTCGGCGATGCCGTCGGCATCGAGGTCGCGGAACCAGTAGGGGTAGACCCCCGGCATGTAGGCGACGGGCTGCTGGAGGGTGGCTGCCGCGTAGCCCTGGATGGCGGTCAGCAGGGCGCCGGCGGGCTTGTTCACGCCGTCTCCCGCGAAGCCGTCGATTTCTCCCTGGAAGCTTTCGCCGATCCCGTCGCCGTCGTAGTCGATGTCGGTGCTGGCGAAGGCGCCGAAGGGGAGGCCCAGGTTGTCGAAGCTGGTCAGGGTGCCGGGGAAGACCGTGCCGGCATCGACATGACACTGCTGGCAGTCGGCCGTCAATGGCCGGAAGGTATGATCCTGGACACCCTGGGCGCTGCGCAGATGACACTCGACGCAGGTGCGCTGGCCGATCATCTGCGGAGCGGTGAAACCGTTGCGCGTCCGATAGTTGCGACCGGGATACTGGAAGCCGGCGGTGACCTCCGAACCGAGGAGGATGGCGGCGGCAGCGGAATAATGGCGGTTGATGAAGGGGTGGGTGTCGGCGCCGGCGACGGCATTGGCCACCGTCACCCCGGACTCGCGACCCTGATGACACCCCATGCAGAGGTGGCTGCCGTCGAAGCCGAGGGTGCGCACCGCGCCGGAGGGGAAGGCCACGCTGCCGACCGGCCGCACCGCCCCCAGGGCGAAAGCGCCGGCGGTGTTGCGGGCCGTCAGGTCGTGGCAGGCGACGCAGCCGATGACCCGCGCCCCGCCGGCCAGATCCAGCGCGGCCTGTGGCGCACCCCGGACGAACTTCACGTACTCGGTTCCCGAGTGGCACTTCAGGCAGGTGTTGTCGGTGAAATCGTGGGTAAAGGGCTCGCCGGCGTAGTTGGCGTGACCGGTGCTTCCCCAGGCCCGGGTCAGGGCGACGGCGGCCGCCTGGGTGAACCTGGTGGCGCCGTGGGGGTCGTGGCAGAGGCTGCAGGCGCTTTCGTCGGCGGCGTTGATGTTGTACCCGGTTACCGCGTTCCCCAGTCCGTCGACCCCGGCAAAGTGGGTGTCGGTGATGGTGCGGTCGCCGGGGTCGGCTCCCGGTTCGGTGTTGAGGAATAGCCCGGTGGCGGGGTTGTGGATCTCGGCCAGTTGGGCCACGTTGGCGTTCTGGTAGATCGCCGCATCCAGCGCATAGGTGAAGGTGCCGGTGACGGCATCGAGGTCGGCGGTCAGGAAGACCTGGTGGCAGCTGGTGCAGAGGTTGAACTGGGCCGAGAAAGCCTGCGGCGTGCCGGCGGGGGGCGGGGAAGTGCCGTCGGCCGCGGCGGGCTGGGCCCGCAGGTTGCCGGTATGCGGGTCGTGGCAGGTACGGCACTGGACGACGCTGACGCCGGACACCGGCGGCAGCGGATCGAGCGCCGCCTGGAGGGCCGCCAGTCCGCCGTCGAACTGGACCAGAGCGCGGTAACCCTGGTCGGTGTGGCAGCGGGCGCAGAGCGCGAGCATGTCCTGTGTCCCCGGGGTGAGCTTGCCGGAGAAGGAGTCGGCGTGGCTGCCGGACTGGTAGTTGGCCAGGATGTTGTCGCCGAAGACCGGCAGGTGGTCGGCGGGGTCATCCGGCTGCGGCGGCAGGGCGCGATGGCATTTGCCGCAGGCGGTGAAGTCGGGGGCGGCATTGATGGGACCGACCCCGAAGTGCCGGCCGCCGGCGCCGTGGCAGTCCTCGCAGGTCACCGCCGCCAGGCCCTGGGCGGGAACGCTGGCCGCAGCGAGCAGTCCCTCCAGGGTCCGGCCGTCCCGAATCGGATCATGGCACTGCAGGCACGTCGCCGGGGAGGCCGCGTTGATGTGGTCCTCGTGGATGACGTGCCGGCTGCCCAGAAAGTTCTGGACGATCTGGACGCTGAACCCAAGGTCCTGATGGCAATCGATGCAGCTGGCGGCGCCCACGAAGGCGATGCCGTTCGGGTCGTTGCCGAACGGGCCGCTGGCGACGGGATCGCCAGAGCTGCCGCTGCTGCTGCCGCAGCCCCCGAGCACGGCGGCACCGAGCGGTATCACGAAAAGCAATGCCAGGCTCTTCCCCAAGTTCATGCGTCTCCTCCTCCATGTTTGCTCCGCAATCGCGGCGGCCGGTTCGCCCTCTGCTGGTTTTTCAAGGGAAAATTGCGGAGAATCAGTATTTTAACATAAGTTTTTCGAAGGGCAAATCGGTTGACATTGATGGATGAGGCCCCAATGGGACGTTTTTGGGGCAAGCATTCCCCTGCCGTCCCAAGGACCTTTTTTTACCCCGCCGCCCGTGCTAGAATTTCTCCCCTTCAAACCAATTCAAGGATGGAGACGCATGGCACTGACCGCAGAGCAGCACGCCCGCATTCTCGGCTATCTCGTCGAAGAGACCGGCCTCAAACCCTTCCAGGTCGAAAACACCGTCGACCTCTTCCGCGCAGGAGCGACCGTCCCCTTCATCGCCCGCTATCGCAAGGAGCAGACCGGCGAACTCGACGAGGTGCAGGTGCGCCTGATCGAAGAACGCCTCGCCTACTTCGGCGAACTCGAGGAGCGCAAGCTTACCG
>DASPGW010000300.1 GCA_035620395.1 Desulfuromonadales bacterium
GGTCCTCTACGTTACCGCCGAGGAGTCGGTCCGGCAGGTGAAGCTGCGTGGCGAGCGGCTCGGGGTGAGTGCCGAGCAGTTGTACCTGCTGGCCGAGACTGCCTTGGAAGCGATTCTCGAGCGGGTGAAGGAGCTCAAGCCCGCCTTTCTGGTGGTTGACTCCATCCAGACCATCTTCACCGCCGCTCTCGAGGCGGCCCCCGGCTCGGTGAGCCAGGTGCGCGAATGCGCCGGCCGGTTGATGCAACTGGCCAAGGGGGAGGGGGTTCCCACCTTCATCGTCGGCCATGTCACCAAGGACGGCGCCATCGCCGGGCCGCGCATGCTCGAACACATGGTCGACACCGTCCTCTACTTCGAGGGGGACCCCGGCCACCCTTACCGCATCCTGCGGGCGGTCAAGAACCGCTTCGGCTCGACCAACGAGATCGGCGTCTTCGAGATGAAGGAGACGGGGCTGGCCGAGGTGGCCAACCCCTCCGAGCTGTTCCTCGCCGAACGCCCGGAAGGGGCGGCCGGCAGCGCCGTCGTCCCGTCCCTGGAGGGGAGCCGGCCGATCCTGGTCGAGCTGCAGGCGCTGGTCTCCGGGGCGTCCTTCGGCACGCCGCGGCGAACCACCATGGGGATCGACCACGGCCGGGTGTCGCTGCTGGTGGCGGTGCTGGAGAAGAAAGTGGGGCTCTCGCTGCTCTCTCAGGACATTTTTCTCAATGTCGCCGGCGGCGTGCGCCTCAATGAGCCGGCCGTCGACCTCGGAGTGCTGGCGGCCCTGGCCTCCAGCCATCTGAACAAACCGATCCCGCCGCGCACCATCCTGTTCGGCGAGGTCGGGCTCGCTGGCGAGGTGCGGGCTGTCTCCCGCCCCGAACTGCGGGTCAAGGAGGCGGCGAGGCTCGGCTTCGACCGCTGTTTTCTGCCGGCCGGCAACCTGAAAAGCCTAGATGCGCCGGCAGAGATGGAGTTGGTCGGTGTGCGCAGCGCCGCCGAGGCACTGGAAGGCGTGTTTGAGTAAAGCCTGATGGGACCCAATGGGACATATTTGACCCATAGATCCCCTGAGTTCGATTGGTCTCACACAGATTCTCGCTCTGGAGAAAGTCGATGAATGAAGACAAACTGACCCATTTCGATAAAGACGGCAAGGCGATCATGGTCGAAGTCGGGGAGAAGTCCCCCACCCGTCGGGTGGCAGTGGCCCGCGGCGAAGTGCGCATGGCGGAAGCGACGCTGCAACGCATTCTCGACCGCAACGTGGAGAAAGGTGACGTCTTCGCTGTCGCCCGCATCGCCGGTATCATGGCGGCCAAAAAGACGCCCGAACTCATCCCGCTTTGTCACCCGCTGCTGCTGACCTCGGTCGTCGTCGATTTCACCCCTTTTCCCGCGGAAGGGAGGGTCGAGATCGAGGCGACGGTCAAACTGACCGGCACCACCGGAGTGGAGATGGAGGCACTTACCGCGGTGTCGGCGGCAGCCTTGACCATCTATGACATGTGCAAGGCGGTCGACCGGGAGATGGTTATCGGCGATATCCGCCTGATGGAAAAACACGGTGGCAAGAGCGGCTCATTCGTCCGCCACCACTGATCACGGCAACTCGGAACGGCCCGCTGCTCGGGTGAGCACCTGTGCCCGGGCCGCCTGACCGGACGAAAGGAATAGTGTGAGCACCAAACAGATATATTACATCCGCCGGTCCTTTCTCTTCCCGCTGGGGTTGCTGCTGGTGCTGACCGGGGCGCTGTTCGTGGTCTGCCTGTTCCGGGGAGAACCGACGGCCAAACTGCTCATCCTCGGTCTTTTCATGCTGCCAATCACCGTCCTCTTCGTTGAGAGCGCCTTTCGTCGGACGCTGTTGACCGGCGACGGTGTAATCGCCGTTAAACTGCTGCGGAAGAAAGAATTGAAGTATGCCGAAATGACCGCCGTGGAAACGGTAAGTGTGCGCAAACGGGTTTTTCTGACCCTCTGCGCCGGCGATGATTTCCTGATCATCTCCAATGCCTATGCAAACTTCCCCCGCCTGGTCCAGTCGTTGCTGGCCAGGGTGCCGGCAACGGCAATCAGCGAGGAAACCAGGCAGATGGCGGCCGCCCCGCCGGTGAAGAGCACCGATGTCATCTCCTGCTGGCTGGCGGTGGCCCTGTTGGCATTCATTCTCTACATCCAGTTGGGAGGACTTTCGTAAGCAGGGATTCCCCTTTGCCGATGCCCATTTTAGTTGACTTGAAACCCAGATTCATTTAACTTTACCTAATTCATTCAATATAGAGGGGTACCGCATGGAGCAGGCAAAACGCGATGAATTTCGGCAGATTCTCCAGGGCCAACTGGATGAGCTGTTGCGCGAGGCCGGCAAGACTGTCTCCGAGATGACAGACGAGAAGGCCAATTTCCCCGATCCGACGGACCGCGCGTCTCTGGAGTCGGACCGCAACTTCGAGTTGCGAATCCGGGACCGGGAGCGCAAGCTCATCATGAAAATCCGCGAGGCGCTGGAGCGCATCGAGGATGGGACATTCGGTGTCTGTGAGCATTGCGAGGAGGAGATCGGCGAAGCCAGGCTCAAGGCACGGCCGGTCACCACGCTCTGCATCGAGTGCAAGACCGAGCAGGAACGACAGGAGAAGATCGGCTGAACCAGCTGCCGCTCCGTCTCGTTGACTTCCGGAGCCGCGCATGAGGGGACATGGAGGGCGATCACTACGAAGTCCTTTCCGAAACAACCCGTATCGCCGGCGAATTCGCCGCCGACCCGCCCCGCAGCATCAAGGAAGTCCTTCGCTTCCTGGCCGGGGCGTTGTCGTTTGACGAGATTTCCCTTTCTTTTTTTGATTCCCGCCTGAAAATCGTCACCCGGACTATCAGCAGCGCAGGACCCGAACTTTTTCTCCCCGCCACAGGCCACCAGGTCGCCGCTCTCCCCGCTGGAGCCGCACGGAAACTGTGGGGGGACGAGTTGGCCGGCGGCGAACTGCGCCTTCCTGTAGGCGCCGACCGCCACCCGTGTGGCATTCTCATCCTGCGGCCTGCCTCTCCTGCTCCCCTTTCCGAAGAGACCCGGCGATTGCTCCGGACGGTCTGCCATCAACTGGCCTCCCTCGCCCAGGCTGTCCTTGGCTCCGACAACGAACGGCGACAGATGCAGCGGCTCTCCCTCCTGTCCGAACTGGGACAGGCACTGAACCGGGCCGGTACCGTGCGGTCCGTGCTGCAGGCCGCCATCCGCACCCTCCGCCGGCACACTGACGTTGCCTGCATCATTCTGCGCCCCCTGCTTGGCGGAACAGTTCTGGGACGCAGCCAGGTGTGGACAACGCCGGCATGGAAGCCTTTGCGCGTTACCTTTCTCGAGTTGGAGGAAGAGCAATCCCGACGGGCACTGGCCGGCAAAACGCTGCTCTTTCATCAGGGGATTGGTCGCAGATCCGCTGAACTGTCCCCTCTTCCCCAGGCCATGGTTACCGCTCCCCTTCTATTTCAAAACCGCCCCATGGGGAGCCTGACAGTGTTCGGCGACCATCGGCAAGAAGCTCTTTCCTTTCGCGCCGATCGTGAATCGAAGCGGTTCTTCGTGGCTATCGGTTGCCAGATCGGGCATGCCCTGGAGCGAGTCACCGCTCTGGAACGACTGGGGGAGCTTTCTGCTGAAAACGACCGCAAACTGCGCGAAGCCACGCTCCTCTTTCACATCGCGCGCGCCATGCACAGCACATTGCGTCTCAATGAACTGATGCATCTCATCCTGTCGGCAGCGACGGTGTCTGGCGGCGGGGGTTTTGAGCGTGCCATCCTGTTCATGCTCAACGAACGCAGCGGCATTTTCCAGGGGATGCTCTGCGTCACCCGCGAGACGGCCTCCCTTGTGCTTCCCTCCGAAGCGGGGACCCTGGCCTGGGAGCGGCCGGTGGTGAACACACAGGCGCAGGAAGTGCAGCGCCAGCACCCCTCCTGCCGTCAGGTCATGCAGTTGCGGCTTCCACTTAAGGAAGACAATGCCCTGGCTCGCGCCATCACCAGAAGGCGGGTCGTGTTCGTCTCACGCCCCGACAGCGAACCGCCAGCGGCGGCGGCCTTTGCACAAAGCCAGAAGCTGGCCCCCTACGCCTGCGCGCCGCTGTATGGACGTGACCGCCCGCTGGGAGTGCTGGTGGTGGACAATCCGGAGAGCCGGGAAGAAATCTCGCCCGATCGCCTCCGCTTCCTTGAGCTCTTTGCCAATCTGGCCGGTGCGGCAATGGAGAATTCGATGCTCCTGAACCGGCTCGAAACCGCCCACCAGGACCTGCGCGAAACCCAGGAGCGCTTGATCCAGGGGGAGAAGATGGCGGTTCTTGGTGAGATGGCGGCCTCCGTCACCCATGAATTGCGCAATCCGTTGGTCGCCATCGGCGGCTTCGCCCAACGCCTCAACCGGGTCGCCGCCGGCGCTCGCGAGAAGGAATATGCGACGATCATCGCCCGCGAGGTGCAGCGCATGGAAGCGATGCTCTCCAACATCCTTGACTTCGCCAAGAAGGAGATGCTCTGCTTTGCCGAATGCCCTGTGCCGCAGGTGATCGAGGAAGCCCTGGCATTGGAGTACGATGCCCTGCTGCGCGGATCGGTGCGACTGGTGACCGAAATCGCCGAATCGTTGCCGACGATCCAGGGGGACGAGCAGAAGCTGCGGCAAGTGATGATCAACCTCATTGCCAACGCCCGGCAGGCGATGTCTGCAGGGGGAGTGTTGACCGTGCGGGCCTACCGCACGATTCTGCGCGGCGACGAAGCCGTAACCGTGGAGGTGGAGGATACCGGTGGCGGCATCCCCGCCGACATCCTGCGCAACATTTTCAACCCGTTCTTCACCACCAAGGAGGGAGGAACGGGGCTGGGGCTCCCCATCTCGCACCGGATCGTCGAGCAGCACCGGGGTCGGATCGAGGTAAAAAATCGCGTCAGGGGGGCAGTGTTCATCCTGCGCCTTCCGGTCCGTGGCAGCGACGCACCTTTCCGTTGACAAATCAGGGCGGGTTGGGTAAGGTATCGCAGTTTTTCGACGGGGCTGTAGCTCAGCTGGGAGAGCGATGCGTTCGCAACGCATAGGTCGTCGGTTCGATCCCGATCAGCTCCACCAATAAAGACAAAGGGGTCAGGCAGAGATGCTTGGCCCTTTTAATTATTCCACCATCAGCTGCCTCCTTTCTTTTCCTGCCACACAACTCACCTTGAAATCAATTCAAATCAAGCAATGCCCGGAACTGCGAAAACTCGCCGCCGACAAGCCTCCGTTCAGCCTCATTGCCAGCCTGCAGGGGCACCGCCGCACGAGCATTTCCTTGCTGCGCTATGTAGCTGGCACGATTGACGAATTATTTTGTGCAAGTGCGTTCATCCGTGGTAATTTCGGCACAGACATTTTCCTGTAGGCCGCCCGGCCGATATCGGTTTGGTCATGAACCCTGTAGCCGACAACACAGTGAAAGGCGGTCGTCTTCTCCCGCCCGGCGGGTGGAGCGCCTTTCCGTTATGCGGGGCGGCCCTGGTGGGCTTCTATCTCCTCAGCCGTGCCAATTACCTGCTCTTCCACGCCATCGTGGAACTCTTCTCGATTGTCGTCGCCTGCGGCGTTTTCATGATCGTCTGGAACTCCCGCCGGTTCCAGGATAACGGTTTTTTTCTCTGCCTCGGCATCGGCTCCCTCTTCGTGGCAGGGGTCGATTTTCTTCACACCCTGGCCTACAAAAACATGGGAGTCTTTCCGGGCAAGGGTGCAAACCTGGCAACCCAGCTCTGGATCGTCGCCCGCTACCTGGAGGCCGGTTCCCTGCTGCTCGCTCCCACCTTCCTGAGCCGCAGGCTCCGGCCGACCCCCCTCTTCGGAGGCTATCTGGCTGTGAGCCTCCTCCTGCTGGCGGCGGTCTTCGGTGGAATCTTTCCGGACTGCTTCCGGGAGGGAACAGGGCTCACTCCCTTCAAGATCGGCAGCGAATATCTGATCTGCTTTTTTCTGGCCGGCTCCCTCGTGGTTCTGCGTCGTTACCGGCAGGCCTTCGACCCCGGCGTTCACAAGCTCCTCTCCCTCTCGGTCGGGGCGTTCATCCTCGCCGAGCTCTCCTTCACCCTCTATACGGACGTCTTCGGCCTCAGCAATATGGCCGGCCATCTGTTCAAGGTCGCCGGCTTCTACCTGATCTACCGGGGAGTGATCGAAACCGGCCTGACCCGCCCTTACGACCTGCTGTTCCGCGAACTGAAGCAGAGCGAGGCATCCCTGAGCCAGCGCTCCGCCGAACTGGAGGCGGCCAACGAGGAACTGGCTTCGGCGATCGAAGAGCAGGAAGTCATCAACGAGGAGTTGATGGCGACGAACGAAAAACTGGCGGTTGTCAACGAGGAACTGGCGGCCGCCAACAGCGACCTGGAAGCCTTCAACTACTCGGTTTCCCACGATCTGCGCGGGCCGTTGACGGCCATCTGCGGCAACGCCCAGGTGGTTCTTGAGCTGTTCCCCGACAGGGCCGACCCGCAGGTTCTGGGCCTGGTCCGCGGCATCCTCGAGCAGGGCTGGCGGATGGACGATCTGATCGGCACCCTGCTGAACCTTGCCCAGCTCAATCGCGTGGCAGTGAAGCGGCAACCGGTCGACCTGAGCGCAATGGCGAAAGGGATTGCCACCGCCCTGGCAGCCCGCGAGCCGAACCGGCAGGCGGCATTCGACATCGCCGCCGGGATGGAGGTCGAAGCCGACCCGGCCCTGTTGCAGGTGGCCCTGGAGAACCTGCTCGGCAACGCCTGGAAGTACACCGGCAAGGCAGCCGAGGCGGCCATCGGGTTCGGCACGGCCGAGGTCGAGGGAGCGCGGGCCTTCTTCGTACGGGACAACGGGACGGGGTTCGACATGACACAGGCCGCCGACCTCTTTACCCCCTTCAAGCGGCTCCACCCCGGAGAGGATTACGAGGGATTCGGCGTCGGACTGGCGACTGTGCAGCGCATCGTCTCCAGGCACGGCGGCCGGGTCTGGGCGGAGAGCGCGCCGGGCCGGGGAGCGACGTTCTATTTCACCCTCTGAGCCTTCGGCAGGACTGACGAGGCAGACCGATCAAGGAGGCAGCATGCAACTCTACCTCATGCAGCACGGCCAGGCGGTGCCGGAAACCGAGCATCCCGAACAGCCGCTGAGCCGGGAGGGGGTGGCGCAGATCCAAACCTCGGCCGCGGTGATGAAGAAGCTGGGAATCGCCCCCGACCTGATCGTCTGCAGCCCGAAGAAGCGCTCGCGGCAGAGCGCTGCCCTGGTCGCCGAGGGGGTGAACTACCCCTACAGCGACATCCTCGAGACCGAGGCGATCAAGCCTGCCGCACCGGCCGACGATACCCTCTCCTTCCTCCGGCAGAACCCGGCTTGCGCCTCGGTATTGATCGTCGGACACCTGCCATCCCTCACCCGCATCGCCTCGCTGCTGCTGGGTGGCGACACCTCGGTGCGGGTGCGCTTCGAGAATGGCGGGCTGTGCCGGCTCGACACGACGGACCTGACGCCGGGAGAGGCGGAACTGGTCTTCCATCTCCCGGCAGTGCTGCTGCAGGTGATGGGGAAGTAGCGACTCTTGTTCCCGATTTGAGCGACGGCAGACAGGGGCGGTTCGCGAACCGCCCCTGCGTCATTCTGTAACCGGCTTGTTCAGGCCGCCTTGCGCCCCGGCCTGCCCTGACGGTCGGCCCGCACCAGCGGCATCCCTTCGCGGTCGAGGACCGCTCTCCAAGCCGGAGCGTCCTCCCGCTCGTGACAATCAGCTCTGGTCAGATGGAGAAAGACTCCCATCCCCATCAACAGAACGCTGGCCCCCGCCATGATCCCCACCGGATAGTAGAGGTTGCCCGCCAGGTCGAGCTGACTGTACTTGATGATCATGATCAGGCTCTCCAGCACCAGGGCGATGCAGACGGTACCGACGAAGCGGGCGATGGTGCGGCGGACGACGGCATAGGTGTTGTGCTCCTCGTCGTGGGTAGCATACTCCTTGCCGATGCCGAGACCGAGTTCGAAGAGGGCAAGGGAGACAATGAGGGTATTGACCGACTGGATGAAGATGTTGACCAATTCCTTGCCGTCGGTCAGCCCGGAATAGAACTGGAAGCCGGCCAGCGCCGTCAGGAAAAGGGCGATGGTCAAAAAAGTCAGAGAGAACATCAGGCCTATGGACGTCTTGAATCGTGCTTTCATGGATGTCACGGTTGCAATCTCCTTTGTTGAACTGCATCGAATGCCGGCCGGCTATTCGGTCCGGGGTGCCCAGACTAGGCCATAGAGGCTCACGTCGGAACCGGATATGTCGCACAAACTGTCGCAACTACGGGCAGCGCCGGAGTGTGCGTCTGCACATTTTCCGCCGGCGTTTGCCTGCTCGCCCTTTCCCCCTCCTCCCATTCCGTCTATAATGAATAACCGATGCACCCCGTGGTGCTATCACCCCTTGCAGCCACGAAAGTTGCCCATGAAAAAGAAGATCATCATCGCCCTGCTGCTGGCGGCCGCCGCCGGCGGCTTTCTCTGGTGGCGGGCCGCGCAGCGGCCGGCCGAGGTGAGGGTGCTGGCCACCGCCGAGGTGCAGCGCGGCACGGTGCGCAAGGTCCTCGAAGAAACCGGCATCGTCAAGGCCCAGGTCGGCGCCATCGTCAAGATCGGCGCCCGCGCCACCGGCACCATCGACCGGATGCTGGTCAAGGTCGGCGACCCGGTTGCCGAGGGTCAGCTCGTCGCCGTCATCGACCGCCGCGAGCTGCGTGCACAGGAGGCGGAAGCCGCCGCCCGTCTCGCCTCGGCGCGGACCGAATTGGACCGGGTGCGCCAGGTTTACCCGTTGCGCATCGCCCAGGCCGAGGCCGAACGGGCCCAGGCCGAGGCCCAGGCCGACTACCTGCGGGGGAGCGCCGCACGGCTGGAGGCTCTCTTCGCCGACCGTTTCGTTTCCCGCGACGAGGCAGAGAACGTTCGCCAGCAGGCCGAGGCACAGACCCGGCAGGTGGCGGCGCGACGGGCCAATCTCGATCGCGAGCGGCGCGAAGCCGTGGAGGAACAGAAGAAGGCCGAACTGGCGGTCCGGCAGGCCGAGGCGGCCCTGGAGTCGATCCGGGTGCGTATCTCCTATACCGACATTCACAGCCCCATCGACGGCGTCGTCAGTCAGGTCACTGCCCAGGAAGGGGAGACTATCGTCGCCGGCCTGCAGGTGGCGAACTTGATCACCGTCCTTGACCCGCAGCGTCTGGAAATGTGGGTCTACGTCGACGAAACCGACGTCGGCCAGGTGCATCAGGGGCAGCAGGTTGAGTTCAAGGTCGACGCCTACCCGGGACGCATTTTCGAGGGCGAGGTGCTGACCATCTACCCCCAGCCGGAAATCCGCGACAACATCGTCTACTACCAGGCGCTGGTCGGCATCAGTCCGGAGCAGGCGACCCTGTTGCGGCCGGAGATGACGACCCAGGTGCAGATTATCGTGGCCGAAAAGGCGGACGTGCTGCTCATTCCCAACAACGCCCTCAAGTGGGTCGACAGCCAACAGGTAGTCTTCGTTCAGGCGCCGGACGGGGCGGTGCGCCAGGTCACGCCGAAGCTCGGGCTGACCGGCGTGACGCACAGCGAGGTGGCCGAGGGTCTGGCCGAGGGGGAGAAGGTGGCGACCCAGGTGGAGCTGCCCGGGGCGCAGGCCGGCAAGGAGAAGGGGAAACCGTGAGCGGCACCAAGGCTCTCATCCGCCTCGAGGGGATGACCAAGACCTACCAGCAGGGAGAGCTGGCGGTGGAGGTCCTCAAGGGGATCGACCTGCAAATCGCCGCCGGCGAGTTCGTCGCCCTGCAGGGCCCCTCCGGCTCGGGCAAGTCGACCCTGATGCACCTGCTCGGCCTGCTCGACCGCCCCAGCGCCGGCCGCTACTGGCTGCAGGGGGAGGATGTGGCCGGGCTCGACGACGACCGGCTCAGCGAGCTGCGCAACCGCCTCATCGGCTTCCTCTTCCAGACTTTCTACCTCGTCCCCTACCTCTCCGCCCTGGAGAACGTGGTCCTGCCCGGCCTCTACAGCCCGGGGTCGGCCCGCCATCTGCGGCACCGGGCCGAGGAACTGCTGGTGCAGGTGGGGCTGGGCGACCGCCTCCACTTCAAGCCGAGCCAGCTCTCCGGCGGCCAGCAGCAGCGCGTCGGCCTGGCCCGCGCCCTGGTCAACGACCCGCAGGTGCTGCTGGCCGACGAGCCGACCGGCCAGCTCGACTCGGCGACCAGCGCCGAAATCATGGAGTTGATCGCCGGCATTCACCGCCAGGGGCGAACCGTGGTCCTGGTCACCCATGACGCGTCGACCGCCGCCTGCGCCGAGCGGAGTATTTTCCTGCATGACGGCCGGGTCGTCCATGCTTGACATCCTGCGCCAGCTCACGCGGGTGTGCGGCATGGCCGGCACCGCGCTCTGGGCCTACCGGCTGCGCAGCGCCTTCGTCGTCGCCGCCATCGCCCTGGGGATCGCCTCCCTGACCGTTATCGTCGCCTCCATCGACGGCGCCGAGCGCAAGGCGCGGCAGATCGTCGAGATGTTCGGTCCCGACGCCGCCTTCGTCCTCGGCGGCGACATCGAGAGTCGGGCCGTCGGGCAGCGCACCCGGACCCTCTCCTATGAGGATGCCCGCCGCATTCGCGCCGAGCTGCCCGGCGTCTACCTGGTGGTGCCGATGCGCTCGCGCAGCAACGTCGCCGTTCGGTTCGGCGACCGCCGGATGGATATGCTGACCGTGGTCGGCTCCACCGCCGGTTATGCCGAGGTCTGGAACTGGCCGCTGGCCGAGGGGCGCGACTTCAGCGAGGAGGACGTCGAGCGGGGGGCGAAGGTCGCCCTGATCGGCGACACGCCGGCCCGGGAGCTCTTCGGCGACGCCTCCCCCCTGGGCTTCACCATTCTGGTCGACAACCTGCCGGTACAGATCATCGGCCGGCTCGCCTATCGCGGGGTGGCCGGCATGGGGCCACCGGTCGACGACCGCATCATCCTCCCCATCACCACGCTGACCCAGCGCTTCAATCTCGACCGCAAGTATTTCCGGGCGCTGCGGGTCAAGTTCACCGATCCGGAAAACATGGACTTTCATGTCGAGAACCTGCGGAGCCTGCTGCGCCGACTGCATAACCTTGCCCCCGGCGACAAGGACGACTTCACCATCCTCACCGCTGACGAGATCCTCAAGTTCCTCTCCATGTTCAAGGGAGGGCTGCTCCTTTTCCTCGGCATTACCGCCGCGGTGGCGATGGTGGTCGGCGGCTTCGTCTTGGCCAATCTCTTCTACCTCAGCGTCAGCGAGCGACGTACCGAGATCGGCCTGAAGAAGGCGCTGGGCGCCAAGAGCCGGGTGATCCTGCAGCAGTTCCTGGCCGAAGCGGTCGGCCTCACCCTGATCGGCGCCCTGTTCGGCATGGCCCTCGGCATGGGGATGGGCCAACTGCTGGAGCGGCTGGAGATCCTGCAGATCCTCTTCTCCTGGAAGGTCTTTGTCTACTCGGTGGCGGCGGCGGTCGCCATCGGCCTCCTCTTCGGCCTCAAGCCGGCCCGCCAGGCCGCCGCCCTGCCGCCGGTGGAAGCGTTGAAGGGGGTGTGACGCCATGCTTTTCAGCCTCAAAATCGTCCTCGCCTCCCTGCGCCTGCACCGGCTGCGCACCATCCTGGCGGTTACCGGCGTGCTCCTCGGCGCCCTGGCCCTGACCGGGGTGCAGCACGTCGGCCGGGCGATGTATGCCAAGGCCGAGATGGAAACGGCCAAGCTCGGCTCCAACCTGTTCATGGCCCGCTCCGGCCAGGTCCGCTTCGGCCGCAGCCCCGGCCAGGGGCGGGTGCGAGGCGAGACCACCAACTTTACCCTGGCCGACGCCCGCGCGCTGATGGATGCTCTCCCCGCGGCCCGGCTCGGCGCCCCCTTCATCAGCGCCACCATGCCGGTGCGTGCGGGCGATACCAAGGTTCCCACCCAGATTGTAGCCAGCTGGCCCGCCTACGCCGAGGTGCGCAACCTGGACGTGGCCGCCGGCCGTTTCCTCTCGGAGGCCGACGAAGCGGAGCGGGAGCGGGTCTGCGTCCTCGGCGACAAGATCGCCCGCCGCCTGTTCGGCCGGCCCGAGGCGGCGGTCGGCCAGCAAGTCTTCCTCTTCCACGCCAGCGTCCGGGTGGTCGGCGTGCTGGCGCCCAAGGGGGCGGACATCGTCGGCACCGACCAGGACGACCAGATCCTTGTCCCCCTCTCCACCTACATGCGGCGCTTCGCCAACCAGGACTGGATCAGCGGGGTCTACATCCAGCTCGCCGACCCGCAGGCCTACTCCGTGGCCAAGGCGGCCGCCGGCGAGATCCTGCGCCGCCGTCATTACCTCGGCCCCGGCGAGAAGGACGACTTCTCCCTGATCACCGCCCACGACACCATGCAGGTTCAGGAGCAGGCCCTCGGGCTGGTGCAGACCCTGGGCTGGATCAGCTCCGGCGTCTCCTTTGCCGTCGGCGGCCTCGGCATCCTCTCGATCATGGTTCTGCTGGTACGCACCCGCCGGCTGGAGATCGGCGTGCGGCGGGCGGTAGGGGCGAGGCGGCGGGACATCATCCGCCAGTTCGTGCTCGAGGCGGGTCTGATGGCGGGGGTCGGCGGGGCGCTCGGCGTTCTGGGCGGGGTCGGGCTGGTGGTGGTGGTCACCGGCTTCGGCCAGATGCCGCTGGTTCTCGACCCGCTGCTGCTCGCGGCCGTGCTCGCCGGCTCGGTCGTTCTCGGCCTTGCCGCCGGCGCCTACCCGGCCTGGCAGGCGGCGCATGTGGAGGTGCTGGAGGTGCTGCGGAACGAGTAGGGCAGGGGTTTGGGGTTCGGAACAGCAGGCGGGCAGAGATCGGGTAGGGGCACGGCATGCCGTGCCCTTACTGTTTTCAGCGTGGGGAAAGGAAAGAGGGATTCAACAGATGCGCGGCAGCTGTTCGCCGGCGAGCATCTCGATGGCGCGTCGGCCGCCGATGGCGGTGCGCAGGAAGACCTTGCCGGAGGAGGCGCCGGTCACCTCGCCGATGATGGCCGCCCCCTGCCCTTCCGGGTGCCTTTGCATGACGGCCAGGGCCGCCCCGGCCGCCTCAGCGGCGACCACGGCGAGGAGCTTCCCCTCGTTGGCGACGAAGAGGGGGTCGAGGCCGAGGATGGCGCAGGCGCCGCCGACCGCGTCGTTAACGGGGATTGCCGCTTCCTCCAGGGTGATGTCGACCTGCGACTGCAGGGCGATCTCCTTGAGGGTGGTGGCGACGCCGCCGCGGGTCGGATCGCGCAGGGCGTGGACGGCGCTGCCCGCTTCCCGCAGCAGGTCGGCGACCAGATGGTTGAGCGGGGCGCTGTCGGAGCGGATGTCCGACTCCAGCGCCAACCCTTCGCGGCTGGCGAGCACCGCCATGCCGTGGTCGCCGACGCTGCCGTTGATGATCACCTTGTCGCCGAGCCGGGCGCCGCTCCCCTTGATGTCGAGTTCGTGGTCGAAGACGCCGATACCCGCGGTGTTGATGAAGACCTTGTCCCCCTTGCCACGCGGCACGACCTTGGTGTCGCCGGTGACGATGGCGACACCCGCCTTCTGCGCGGCAGCCCGCATCGACTCGAGGATGGTCTTCAGGTCGGCGAGCGGCAGCCCCTCCTCGAGGATCAGCCCGACGGAGATCGCCAGCGGCCGGGCGCCGACCATCGCCAGGTCGTTGACCGTGCCGTGGATGGCGAGATCGCCGATGTTGCCGCCGGGGAAGAAGATCGGGTCGACCACGTAGGAATCGGTGGTGAAGGCGAGCCGACCGCCGCCATGGGCGAGAACGGCCGAGTCGTTCTGCTCGCGGGGGCCGAGCCCCGAGAGGGTCGGGACGATCAGCTCGTCGAGGAGCTGGTGGCTGAGCCGGCCGCCGCTGCCGTGGCCCAAGAGGACGATGTCGGATTTCATGTAGACTCCCAAAGCATTTGCACGCGAAGCCGCGAAGAACGCGAAGTTAACCCTTGGGTATGGTCGGATGCGCTGGCACCCCGATCAGTTGCACTGTCTTGATCTTTTTTCGAGTCCTTCGCGGCTTCGCGTGAAACAATGCCGTTAAGTGCCGTATTTGTACTCCGCCGCACAAGTTCCCTCGCTTGACACCATGCAGGCGCCGACCGGGTTTTCCGGAGTGCAGGCGGTGCGGAAGAGGGGGCACTCCTTCGGCGTCACCTTCCCCTTGAGAATCTCGCCGCAGAGGCAGCCGGCGTGCTCCTTCGACTCTTCGACTTTCACCGGCAGCTGCCGGGCGGCGTCGAAGGCGGCGTATGCCGCGCGGATGCCGAGGCCGCTGCCGGGAATGACGCCAATACCGCGCCAGCGGGCGTCGCACGGCTCGAAGACCTCGTAGAGGATCTGCCGCGCCCGGGCGTTCCCTTCCTTTTTGACGATGCGGCTGTACTGGATCTCCACCCGCGCCTCCCCGGCCACGATCTGCCGAGCCAGCATCGCCACCCCCTGCAGCAGGTCGAGGGGCTCGAAGCCGGTGACCACGCAGGGGACCCGGTGGTCGCGGGCGAGGGGTTCGTAGGCTCTAGCGCCGATGATGGCGGAGACGTGGGCCGGGCAGAGGTAGCCCTCGACCTTGAGCTGCGGGTCGTCGGCGAGGATCGCCATCGGGCCGGGGATGGTCTTGTGCGCGGGCAGGACGAAGTAGTTGTTCACCCCCCGCCGCTTCGCCTCGATGATCGAGCCGGCGATGGTCGGGGCGGTCGTCTCGAAGCCGACGCCGAGGAAGACGACGGCCTGCGCCGGGTGCTTCTGCGCGAGGGCAACGGCGTCCAGCGGCGAATAGACGACGCGCACGTCGGCCCCGCGCGCCTTCTCCTGCAGCAGGCTGCTGCTGGAGCCGGGAACGCGGACCATGTCGCCGAAGGTGGCGACGATGGTGCCGGGGCGGCGGGCGAGGGCGACGGCGTGATCGACGTAGTCGACCGGAGTGACGCAGACCGGGCAGCCGGGCCCGGAGATGAGGCGGATGCTTTCGGGGAGCAGCGAGCGGATGCCGTGCTGGTAGATCGCCATGGTGTGGGTGCCGCAGACCTCCATCAGGGTCATGGTCCCGGTAAAGCCGGCCACCGTCTGGTGGATCGATGCGAGCAACTTCTGCGCCACGGCGGGATCGCGGAATTCGGTCGTGTACTTCATTCCGGCACCACCCCCCGGTCGAGCAGTTCGCGGAAGAGCCGCAGCGTCTCTTGCGCGTCCTCCTCGTCGAGCCTCTCGATGGCGAAGCCGGCGTGGATGAGAACGAAGTCCCCCACCCCGACGCCGTCGACCATCATCAGGCTCGCCTCGCGCCTGACCCCGTCAATCTCGCAGACGGCGGTTTCGTCATTGATGCTCACCACCCGCATCGGTACGCCTAAACACATGGGCTAACTCCCAATCTGGTTTCGCCACTCGCTCGCTGCGCTCGCTAGAGACACGGAGACACGGAGGAGACCTGAATCTAGAATCTGATTTTGGTTTAAAACCCTGGACGAGGTTTTGACTTTCTCCGTGTCTCTGTGCCTCTGTGGCAAAAAAATCATTTCGCCTTTTTCGCCTTGACCCCCTCCGCCAGCCAGTCGTACCACGCCTGCATCCCTTCGCCGCTTTGGCAAGAGAGTTCAAGAATGCGCACCTGAGGGTTGACCCGGCGGGCGAAGGCCTTGCACTGTTCGATGTCGAAGCGCAGGTAGGGAAGCAGGTCGATCTTGTTGATCAGCAGCAGGTCGGCGGCCTGGAACATCTGCGGGTACTTGACCGGCTTGTCCTCCCCCTCGGTGACCGAGAGGACGGCCACCTTGTGGTCTTCGCCGAGGTCGAAGGCGGCGGGGCAGACGAGGTTGCCGACGTTCTCGATCAGCAGGACGTCGGTGGCGCCGAGGGCGAAGGCCTCGACCCCGTGGCCGACCATGTGGGCGTCGAGGTGGCAGCCGGCGCCGGTGTTGATCTGCTTGACCGGCACGCCGGTGGCGGCGATGCGGTCGGCGTCGTTGCTGGTCTGCTGATCCCCCTCGAGGACGGCGAAGCGCACCTGATTTTTCAGATCGGCGAGGGTCCGCTCGAGGATCGAGGTCTTGCCCGAGCCGGGCGAGCTGACCAGGTTGAGGACGAACACTCCCCGGGCGGCGAACGCTTCGCGGTTGCGCCGGGCCAGGCGGTCGTTCTTGGCGAGGAGGTCCTCCCCGATGCGGATCGTCCGGTGGCCGTGGTCATGCTCGTGCTGGTGGTCGTGACCGTGCGTCTCGTCGTGATGGTGCGAGTGATCATGGCCGGGTGTGGCACAGCCGCAGTCGATGCACATGCTCAGTCGACCTCCATTTCGATGATTTGGAGCTCCTCCCCCTGCAGTCGCTCCAGGTCGAAACCGCCGCAGGCCGGGCAGGAAAAGGTGTACGGGTCGAGGGGGACTTCCGCATCGCACTGCCGGCACTTCCCCTTGCCGGGGATGCGGTCGATGACGAGCCGCGTCCCCTCCAGCAGGGTCTCCTTCGTGCACGCCTCGAAGCAGAATTCCACCGCCTCGGGGACGACGCCGGAGAGGGCGCCGATCGCCACGGTGACCGAGAGCACCCTGGCCGCCCCCTGCTCACGGGCGGTGCGCTCGGCGATCTCGACGATGCTGCGGGTGATGCCGACCTCGTGCATGCGATCCTTCAGGTTTCGGGGACAGAACTCGACTATACGGCCGTCCGCCGGCAAAATCAAGGACGCGGCCGCGGCAGAGGGGCCTTGGCTGGGCCGCATGGCGTCATATCATCCATTTTCGCCTCACCCCGTCCGGAGCAAAAATTACTTTCGCGCCCCTTTATCTGGCGTGATAATCTTTTCGCATAGTTTAACCGATCTCCAGCCACCCTTCCGGCAGCGAGCAGGAAAGGTCTT
>DASPGW010000301.1 GCA_035620395.1 Desulfuromonadales bacterium
GCCTGCCAGCCGCTGGGCGCCGAGCTCGCCGCCCACGGCTTCGAGGGGAGCCTCCCCTTCGTCCACGGCTCGCAGGGGTGCGCCTCCTACTACCGCAGCACCTTCAACCGCCACTTCCGTGAGCCGGCGCCGGCGGTCTCCGACGCCATGACCGAGGACGGCGCGGTCTTCGGCGGCCAGAACAACCTGCACGAGGCCCTGGAGAACGCCTACACCATCTACAAGCCGAAGATCATGCCGATCTTCACCTCCTGCATGCCGGAGATCATCGGCGACGACCTGACCGCCTTCATCAAGAATGCCCGGGCCAAGGGGTGCATCCCCCAGGATTTCCCGGCACCCTACGCCAACACCCCGAGCTTCAACGGCTCGCACATCCACGGCTACGACGCCATGCTCCTCTCCATCCTCCAGACCCTCACCGAGGGGAAGCAGGTGGAGGGGCGCTGCACCGGCAAGCTCAACCTGATCGCCGGCTTTGACGCCAACACCGGCAACTACCGGGAGTACAAGCGGATTCTGGAGGCCTTCGGCATCCCCTACACCTTCCTGGCCGACATCTCCGAGACCTTCGACTCGCCGCTGGACGGCCACTACAAGATCTACCCCGGCGGCACCAGGCTGGACGAGGCGGCCGATTCCATCAACGGCAAGGCGACCATCACCCTCGGTCCCTACGCTACCGCCAAGACCTTCACCTGGGTCAAGGACAACTATGCCGGCAAGCACGTCTCCATGCCGACCCCCTTCGGCATCGAGAAGACCGACGCCTTCATCATGAAGGTCGCCGAGCTGTTCGGCAAACCGGTTCCCGAGTCCTTGAAGGCCGAGCGCGGCCGGGCCGTTGACCTGATGACCGACGCCCACCAGTACATCCACGGCAAGAAGTTCGCCGTCTACGGCGATCCCGACTACCTCATCGGTTACGTTTCCTTCCTGTTGGAGATGGGGGCGGTCCCTTACCACATCCTCTGCTCCAAGGGGACCAAGAAGCTGGAGAAGGAGATCCAGGCGCTGCTCGACGCCTCCATGTACGGCAAGGACTGCAAGATCTACATCAACAAGGATCTCTGGCACCTGCGCAGCCTGCTGATGACCGACCCGGTGGACGCCATCATCGGCGACACCCACGGCAAGTTCGCGGCCCGCGACGCCAAGATCCCGCTCTTCCGCTTCGGCTTCCCGATCTTCGACCGGGTGAACCTGCACCGCGTTCCGCTGATCGGCTACCAGGGGGTGATCAATATGCTCTCGACCATCTGCAACAAGTTCATCGACATCGTCGACGAGACCTGCGAAGACCGGCAGTTCGAGATGATGCGGTAGGAAATCCCCCTGCCCCCCTTTGCAAAGGGGGGTCAAAACCTCCCCCTTTGCTAAAGGGGGATCGAGGGGGATTTGCATGGGAACACGCAGGGGCACGGCGCGCCGTGCCCCTGCACCCGGCAGCACCCTTTTTATTCGACCCTGGAAAGCAACAAGGTGGAGAGTGTTTTCGGGACCTTGAACCCCGCGCTCGCCACGCCTCTCCCCTCACGAGGTACGATATGTCCAAGCGCGACTACTACGACGTCTCCGAATGCGAGACCAACGAGAAAGGCGCCCCCAAATTCTGCAAGAAGTCGGAACCGGGCGAAGGGACCGAGCGCAGCTGCGCCTACGACGGCGCCCGCGTCGTCCTGATGCCGATCACCGACGTCCTCCACCTGGTGCACGGCCCGATCGCCTGCGCCGGCAACTCCTGGGACAACCGCGGGGCCCGCTCATCGGGCAGCCAGCTCTACCGCCGCGGCTTCACTACCGACGTCATGCACAACGACGTCGTCTTCGGCGGCGAGCAGAAGCTCTACGACGCCATCATCGACCTGGGGACCAAATACCAGCCGAAGGCGATCTTCGTCTACGCCACCTGCGTCACCGCCATGATCGGCGACGACCTGGAGAAGGTCTGCGAGGCCGCCGCCAAGCATGTGCCGATGCCGGTCATCCCGGTCAACACTCCCGGCTTCATCGGCGACAAGAACATCGGCAACCGGCTGGCCGGCGAGGTGCTCCTCAAGCACGTCATCGGCAGCGCCGAGCCGGAGTTCACCACCGACTACGACGTCAACCTCATCGGCGAATACAACATCGCCGGCGACCTCTGGGGGATGCTGCCGCTCTTTGACAAGCTCGGCATCCGCATCCTCTCCTGCGTCAGCGGCGACGCCAGGTTCGAGGATATCCGCTACGCCCACCGGGCCAAGCTCAACGTCATCATCTGCTCGAAGAGCCTGACCAACATGGCGAAGAAGATGAAGACGCGCTGGTCCATCCCCTATCTCGAAGAGTCCTTCTACGGACTCGACGACACCGCCAAGGCGCTGCGCGACATCGCCCGGGAACTCGATGCGATTCACGGCAATGCGGTGATGGCCGAGCGGGTCGAAGCGCTGCTGGCCGAAGAAGAACCGAAGTGCCGCGCCGCCCTGGCGCCGTTCAAGGCGCGGCTCGAAGGGAAGCGCTGCGTCCTCTTTACCGGCGGGGTGAAGACCTGGTCGATGGTCAATGCCCTGCGCGAGCTGGGGGTGGAGATCCTCGCCGCCGGCACCCAGAACTCGACCCTCGACGACTTCTACCGGATGAAGGCGCTGATGCACCAGGACGCCAGGATCATCGAGGACACCTCGAGCGCCGGCCTGCTCTCCGTCATGTACGAGAAGCTGCCGGACATGATCGTCGCCGGCGGCAAGACCAAGTACCTGGCCCTGAAGACGCGCACGCCGTTCCTCGACATCAACCACGGCCGCGCCCACCCCTATGCCGGCTATGCGGGGATGGTCACCTTTGCCAAACAGCTCGACATGACGGTGAACAACCCGATCTGGCCGGTGCTCAACGCCAAGAGTCCGACGGAAAAGAATGCAGATGAGCTGGCACTCGATGTGGCGACCGCCGCCGGGCACGCCGAGCGGATTCTCGCCGACAGCATGCGCGACTCGCGGGTAAAGGTGCCGGAGAAGATCGGCACCGTCAATCCGCAGAAGAACTCCCCGGCCCTGGGGGCGACCCTCGCCTACCTCGGCATCGACGAAATGCTCGGCCTGCTGCACGGCGCCCAGGGATGCTCGACCTTCATCCGCCTGCAGCTCTCCCGGCACTTCCGCGAGCCGATCGCCCTCAACTCGACCAGCATGAGCGAGGACATGGCGATCTTCGGCGGCTGGGAGAACCTGAAGACGGGGATCGGCCGGGTCATCGAGAAGTTCGGACCGAAGGTGGTCGGGGTGATGACCACCGGCCTCACCGAGACGATGGGGGACGACATCAGAAGCGCCATCGCCCAATTCCGTCAGGAGCACCCCGAGCACGATGACGTGCCGGTCGTCTGGGCGAGCACCCCCGACTACTGCGGCTCGCTGCAGGAAGGGTACGCCGCGGCGGTGGAGGCGATCGTGCGCAGCGTGCCGGTGCCGGGGCCGAAGGTTGATGGGCAGGTGAACATCCTCCCCGGCGCCCACCTGACCCCGGCCGACGTCGAGGAGATCAAGACCCTGTGCGAGGACTTCGGCCTCGACCCGGTGGTCATCCCCGACAGCTCCTGCGCCCTCGACGGCCACATCGACGCGACCGTCTCCAGCCTCTCCACCGGCGGCATCCCGGTCGAGCGGATCCGCCAGGCGGGAAGAAGCGTTGCCACCCTCTTCTTCGGCGACTCGCTGGCCAAGGCAGCGAAGGTTCTCACGGATCGCTGCGCCATCCCCTCCTACGGCTTCACCTCGGCGACGGGGCTGGCCGAGACCGACCGGCTGCTGGCGGTCCTCGCCGAGCTCTCTAGGGCGCCGATCCCGCAGAAGTACCTGCGTCAGCGCAGCCGCCTGGCCGACGCCATGGTCGACTCCCACTACCAGTTCGGCCGCAAGAAGGTGGCCCTGGCCCTGGAGGGGGATATGCTCAAGACCCTCGCCCCCTTCCTGCACGGCATGGGCTGCGACATAGAGCTGGCCCTCTCGGCCACCCGGGTCAAGGGCTTGGGCGAGCTTCCCTGCGAGAAGGTGCTGGTCGGCGACCTCGAAGACCTGGAGGAGATGGCCGCCGGCGTCGACCTGCTGGTCGCCAACAGCAACGGCCGCCAGGCCGCGGCCAGGCTCGGCATCCCCAACCACCTGCGCGCCGGCCTTCCGGTCTTCGACCGGATGGGCGCCCACCAGCGCACCTGGGTCGGCTACCGCGGGACGATGCAGCTGATCTTCGAAGTCGGCAACCTGTTCATGGCCAGTTCGAAGGAAGCGACGAAGGGGCACAACTAGTAGGAGCGGCGCTTGCTCCGCCCGGGGCGCGGCAAGCAGCGCCCCTACAGGGGATACGCCATGATTCGAACCCGCCGTTTTCACATCATCGATGGCAACAGCATGAAAGGACTGGCTATGAAAGTCGCATTCGCCACTACCGATAAAGTTCATGTCGACGAGCATTTCGGCCGCGCCGAGAAATTTTTGATCTGGGAGATCGGGCCCGAGGAGGCCGCTTTCTCCGGGGTGGTCCAGGTCAAGTCCGAAGGGGACGACGAAGCCGACCGGATCGAAGCCCGCTGTGCCGGCCTGGCTGACTGCGCGCTGGTCTACGTCGCCGAAATCGGTGGCCCGGCGGCCGCCCGCCTGGTGGCCAAGAAGATTCACCCGATCAAGAGCAAGGAACGGGAG
>DASPGW010000302.1 GCA_035620395.1 Desulfuromonadales bacterium
CAGTACCAGGGCGATATTGCTCCAGTGAACGGGGATGTCGGAGGGGTAGGAGTGCGCCGCCAGAACGATGACCACGGCGCTCCCCAGGCCGAGCACCAGGGTGCAGAGGATCAGGAACAGGGCAATGCTGATGAACTTGCTGAGCAGAAACGCCGCCCGGCTCACGGGGAGCGTCAGGATTGACGTGGTGTAGCGGCGCTCGATATCCCGCCAGATCGATGACGCGCCAAGCAGCAGCGTCACCACTAACAAAACTCCGGAAACCGCAGAGAGAGACAGGGTGACTGCCAACTCCTGCACCTGGCGCATGGAAAAGCTGCTCAGTGCCGGCACAAGGAGGAGCATGGTCAAGGCAACACCGAGCACGGCAGACAGCACACGGTCACGGACCATGGCGCGCAGATGGTTTTTAACGAGGACGGCAACCTGAGGCAACATGTTCAAGAACCTAACAAAAAAGACCGGCAGGAGTCAACCTCCCGCCGGTCCTTGTGATGAAAGCCGTAAAAATTACATCTCGGTCCAACCCGTAGCGAACGACTGGTTGTCGGCAGAATCCAGGCCCGGAATTTCGCCATCCTGCCCGACCTCCTGGAAGTAGATGGCAGTCGAGTCATGGGCGGTGCCGTAGGCCTTGGTGCCGCTGTCGTGCTTGGTGCCGGCTGCGTAGCCACTGTCGTCATACTGGGCTCTGAAAACCACGCCCTTGGACATCTTGCCGAGAAGAACGCCCGATGCGGCTTGCGTGGCATCAACACCACCATAGATAGACTCGCCCGGATTGCAATCGGTGTCCTGACCAAGCGCCGCAGCAAAGGCGGAGCCGCAAGTGACAAGCATGATAAGTGCAGCAAATGTCAATACTTTCTTCACGATATCCTCCACTGGTTAAGGATTGTTTAGTTAGCGGGCATCAAGGGCTTCAGGGTACTTCTGGGTTTCGGCCATGTACGCCTCGAACCCGGTCTTGATGTTCTTCAGGTCGCTGTTGGCGGCGCTGTTGTAGGCCTTCTGCCGGTAGGCGGAGAACTGCGGGATGGCGATGGCTGCCAGGATGCCGATGATCGCCACGACGATCAACAGCTCGATCAGGGTGAAACCCTTTTCGCTCTTTTTGAACTTCTTCAACATTGTCTTCCTCCTTGAGTGGATGGTTGATGCCGGACGCTACGCCCGACCCATTGAGCCCTCTGTGAACAGCAGCAACAACCTGCTTGCCACAATCCAATAGCAACGGTCATGCCAAGCGTTTAAACCACAAAACAGGCGCAAATTAACAGAGTGTTAGACAGACTGCAAGTCTTTATCGGCACCGGCAGCGCCCCGGCTACGCCAGCAAGCGTCACCTGGCCTGACAATTATGGTCACTCTTCCTCACCCGGGTCGATATCAAACTTGGCCAGACGGTAACGGATGGAGCGAAAGGTGATCCCCAGCAGCTCGGCCGCCCTCTTGCGGATGCCGCCGGTCTTCTCCAGGGCCTTGAGCAGGATGTCCTTTTCAATGCCACCCAGGTAGGCATCGAGATCGAGTCCCGTGTCGGGGATTTCCGCCAGATGCCCCGACTGCACCGGGCGGCCGGCATGAAATTGCGGCGGCAGTCCGGACTCGGTGATCTGGCTCGACTGGCCGAGCACGAGGCAGCGCTCGACGACGTTTTCCAGCTCACGGACATTGCCGGGCCAGTGGTAATCGAGCATGCTGCACAGGGCGCTCTCCGCAATGTCCACCCCCTCCCGGCCGGTGATGCTGCGGAAGAAATGCTCGATCAGCAGCGGGATGTCGTCCCGCCGCTCCCGCAGAGGGGGCAATATGATGCGGATGACGTTGAGCCGGTAGAAGAGGTCCTCGCGAAAGGCTCCGCGTCCGACTTCTTCCTCCAGGTTTTTATTGGAGGCGGCGACCATACGCACGTCGACCTGGATGTTCCGGGTGCCGCCGACCCGTCGGAACTCGCGCTCCTGCAGCACCCGCAGCAGCTTCACCTGCATCGACGGGGGGAGTTCGCCGATCTCGTCGAGGAAGAGCGTACCGCCGTTGGCGACTTCGAAGAGGCCGGCCTTCTGCTGCACGGCGCCGGTGAAGGAGCCCTTTTCGTGACCGAAGAGCTCGCTCTCAAGCAGGTTCTCAGGGATCGCCCCGCAGTTCACCGCGATGAAGGGTTTGTCCTTGCGCTCGCTGTTGTAATGAATCGCCTTGGCGACCAGTTCCTTGCCGGTGCCGCTCTCGCCGGCGACCAGCACATTCGCCCGGCTGGCTGCCACCTTCTCGATGAGGTCGTAGACCTCCTGCATCTTCTTGCTCTTGCCGATCAGGTTGCCGAAGGAATAGCGCCGGTCGAGTTCCTTCTTCAGCTGGAGGTTTTCCTGTCGCAGGGTCTTGCGTTCGAGAGCGTTCTTGACGACGAGACGGATCTCTTCGTTCTTGAATGGCTTGGTGATGTAGTCGTACGCCCCCTGCTTCATCGCCTCCACCGCTTCTTCGGTGGTGGAAAAGGCGGTGATCATCAGCACCACGGTCTCCGGAAACCGTTCACGGATGTGCGCCAGCAGCTCGAAACCGTTGAGGCGAGGCATCTTGATGTCGCTGACCACCAGGTCATACCCCTGCACCTTGAGCCGCTCGACGGCTTGGGCTCCGTCACTTACGGCATCCACCCGATAACCCTCGCGGTGCAGCATGATGGAGAGGACCTCCCGCATGCTCTCTTCATCATCGACTAGCAGAATCTGGTAATTTGCCGGTTGCAAGGTCATCTCTCCTATAGAAATTCTGGCCATGAAATGCCAAATACCAGGCGTTCAAATCACGCGGGCAGGGATGAAAGGAATAAACAGGATAAAACAAAAAACGTCCAATTGTTGCGTACCATCCCCTTCATCCCCTTTATCCCTGTACATAAGTTTTCACGTTTGACAGGGCAGATTGATGACAAACCTGGCTCCGCCCTGGCGGCCGGAAGTAACCGAAATTGAGCCCCCATGTGCCTCGACAATGGCGTGAACAGTCGCCAGGCCAAGACCTGTACCGTGATCCTTGGTTGTAAAGAACGGGTTGAAGATCCTGCTCCGTATATCTTCGGGGATGCCGGGCCCGGAGTCCTCGACAAAAATCTCCCGCGCCCCCGGGCTGAGGCCGATAGTCAATACACCGCCATCCGGCATGGCCTCGGCGCCGTTGATGATCAGATTCAACATCGCCTGGTACAGCTGCTGACGGTCGAGCGACATCGACACACCCTGCGGATAGGCCCGACGAATCTCGATCCCCACAAACCGTGGATCGGTGGCGGCAATGAGTGCCAATTCATCCAAAACCGAGGAGACGTCGGCAACGGCCATTTTCGGCGATCCGGGACGCGCATAAAGCAAAAAATCACTCAGCAGGCCGTTCAGTCGATCGGCCTCCTTGACCACGATCCGCATCAACTGCCGATCGCCCTCGCTGACGCCTTTCGCCTCCATGAGCAGTTGCACCGAACCGCTGATCGAGGCGAGTGGATTACGGATCTCATGCGCCATTCCGGACGCCAGCTGTCCGACGGCGGCCAGCCGGTCCGACCTCTTCAGCCGCTCCTCCAGCTCCTTGTACCAGGTCATGTCCTTGAAGGTAATCAGCAGTCCGAGCGTATGCCCATCCGCCCCCTTGACCAGTGAAGAGGCATAACCAAGGATGCGCCGACCTGCCTCACGGGAAAGGAAAATCCCCTCGCCACGCTCGACGATCAGCAGGGTACCGTCGTAAACCGCAAAGGCCGGGAATACTTCCCGCACATCCCGGTCGTAGACGTCTTCCAGGGTAAAGCCTGAAATGTGCTCGGCGGCGGCGTTGAACGAACGAATCCGGCCGAGCGGGTTAATGATCATCAAACCGCTGCCGATATTGGCCAGAATTGTCCGATTGAGGTTTTCGAGTTCATCGTAATCGATATTTTTCTTTTCCAGCGCTTGTTCGCTGCACCGCAGCCGTTCGGCCAGAAGACCGCTCAGCAGGGCGGTAAAAAAAATGGCGGTGACATTGACAAAAACGGCATAAAAGACTTGCCGGATATCAAGCTGCGGCTGTACGGACCAGGCCGGCAGAGGTGGAAGGAGGCCATAATATTGCAGGTCGAGCAGGCTGCCGAAGAGAATGGCGGCAGCCGACGCGACGAAAAAAATCTCCCTGCGGGCCAGAAAAGCACTGGCGACGATAACGATAAGATAATAAAGAAAATGAAAAGGGCTGTCGATGCTGCCGGTTAGGTAAATCAGGCTGGTAATGAACAGCAGATCCCAGACGATCTGCGCCTGGACAAAGAGTCTCTGGCGTCGAATCCGGGGAAGAGCAACGGCGGCGACGGCTGCCTGGCCGTAGTAAAGGCCCCCCAGCAGGTAAAGACTGTGCAGAAGATACAGCTGCTCGGCGGCGTTCCGCAGATGGTAGACGATGGTTCCACCGAGCAGCAGGGTAATGGCCAATACCCGGCAGACGAGGAGCCATCCCAGTTGACGACGGGGGATTTCTGCCGTTGGGTTGTAAGCGGGGATAGTGCCTCCCATGCCTCAAACCATCATCCGCCGACCGCTCCGGCCAGCTTGAAGATCGGCAGGTACATGGCGATAACCAGGCCACCGACGGTGGTGCCGAGAAAGAGCATGAGCAACGGCTCCATCATCGCGGTAAGGTTGCCGACGGCGTCGTCGACCTCGTCGTCATAAAAGTCGGCGATCTTGTTGAGCATGGTGTCGATGGAGCCCGACTGCTCGCCGACGGCGATCATCTGGCAAACCATGGGCGGGAACACTCCCGATTTCTCAAGGGGTTCGGCGATCGTCTTGCCTTCGCTGATGCTCTGCCGGACACGGTAGATGGCCTTTTCCACCGTCTTGTTGCCGGCGGTCTTGGCGACAATGTCGAGACCATCGAGGATGGGAACACCGCTGGACATCATCGTCCCCAGCGTACGGGTGAACTTGGCAACGGCGACTTTCCTGATGAGGATGCCCATGATGGGAAGCTTGAGAGCGACGTCATCAATCAGCTCACGTCCTTTCGGCGTCCGGTAGAACCGCTTGAAGCCGGCAATGAAAATCACGATGGCAGCGATGATGACCAGTATGTAACGCTGAATGAAGTTGCTGAGATCGATAACGATCTGTGTCGGCGCCGGCAGGGTGCTGCCGAAGTCGGCAAACATCTTCTCGAAGGAAGGAATGACGAAAATGAGAATGACGGCAATGACGACAACGGCAATGCCGATGATGGTGGTCGGATAGGTCATGGCGCTCTTGACCTTTTTCTTCAGCTTGAGCGCCTTTTCGATATAGGCTGCCAGGCGGTTGAGGATGGTGTCGAGAATACCGCCCACCTCGCCCGCTGCCACCAGGTTGACGTAGAGTTCGTCGAAGGCCTTGGGATGCTTCTTCAACGCCTCGGCGAAGGTCGACCCGGTTTCGACGCTCTCCTTGACCTCAACCAGAATCTTCTTGAAGGTCTTGTTGTCCTGCTGACGGCCGAGAATGTCCAGGCACTGCACCAGCGGCAGGCCGGCGTCGATCATGGTCGCGAACTGCCGGGTAAAGACCACCAGATCCTTGGTGGTGATCTTCGGCTGCATGCCGGGTATCTTGAGCTCGATGTCGAGCCCCTTGCCGCGC
>DASPGW010000303.1 GCA_035620395.1 Desulfuromonadales bacterium
ACACACCAGGACAACGCGGTGCTGCAGGCCAACACCCCCCGGCTCGATGCCCTGTTCAGGGATTACCCTGCCACCCGCCTGGGAGCGTCCGGCCTCGACGTCGGCCTGCCCGAGGGACAGATGGGAAACTCGGAGGTCGGCCACCTGAACATCGGCGCCGGCCGTATCGTCTACCAGGACCTGACCCGCATCAGCAAGAGTGTCGCCGACGGCGATTTTTTTGAAAATCCAGTCTTCAACCGGGCACTTGGTGCGCTGCGGCAGACTGGCGGCCGGCTGCATCTCATGGGCCTGCTCTCCGACGGTGGCGTGCACTCCCACAATACGCATCTCTATGCTTTGGTTGAACTGGCCAGGCGTCGCGGCATCAAGGACGTCTGCATTCACGCCTTTCTCGACGGCCGCGATACCCCACCGAAGAGCGGCGGCGACTATCTGGCCCAGCTCGAGGAGCGCCTTGGCGCCATCGGTGTCGGCCGGGTCGCCACGGTAATGGGCCGCTATTTCGCCATGGACCGGGACAACCGCTGGGAGCGGGTGGAGCGGGCCTGGCGCGCGTTGACGGCGGGCGCCGGCCAGATCGTCGCCTCCAGCGCCGAGGCCATTGCCGGCGCCTACGAAACGGGGCAGACCGATGAATTCGTCGAACCGCGGATCGTTCGTCGCCCGGCAGACCCCGCCGGAACAGTCGAGGACGGCGATGCCGTCATCTTCTTCAACTTTCGCTCCGACCGGGCCCGCGAGATCACCCGCGCCTTCACCGATCCGGACTTCGCCGGCTTTGTCCGGGCGAAGATTCCGAAGCTGGCCACCTACGTCTGTCTGACCGAATACGATGAAACCTTCGGCCTGCCGGTTGCCTTTCCCTCCCAGAGCTACGCGAATATTCTCGGCGAGGTTGTCGCCCGGGCCGGCAAGACCCAACTGCGCATTGCCGAGACGGAGAAATACGCCCACGTCACCTTCTTCTTCAACGGCGGCAGCGAAGTTCCGTTTGCCGGCGAGGACCGGGTCCTGATTCCGTCGCCGCAGGAAGTCGCCACCTATGACCAGAAGCCGGCCATGAGCGCCCGGCTCGTCACCGACGAAGTGGTGGCGCGCGCAGCCTCGGCAGCCTATGATCTGATCGTGCTCAATTACGCCAATCCCGACATGGTCGGCCACACCGGCATCCGCCCGGCGGCGGTCGCCGCCATGGAGACGGTGGACGCCTGTGTCGGGCGGGTGGTGGACGCCGTTCTCGCGGCTGGGGGCTCGCTGCTGATCGCCTCCGACCACGGCAACTGCGAGCAGATGGTCGACGAGACCGGCCAGCCGCATACCGCGCACACCGCCAACCCTGTGCCGTTGCTGCTGGTCGATCCCGACCACCGGACTGCGAAGTTGCGCGAAGGGATTCTTGCCGACATCGCCCCGACCATCCTCGAGCTGATGAAACTGGAAAAACCTGCCGAGATGACGGGGAAAAGCCTGCTGGTTTAAACGTTGGATGGTAGGGGCAATTCATGAATTACCCCTACGGCATTCGGGGAGGGGGAATGTCCATTCACCAGTGGCTGCATGCCGAGTTCTGCGGTCTCCTCGATCTGCTGCTTCCTCCCGCCTGCCCGCTGTGCGGTTCCGAGTCCGGGGGGCACCCCCCATCTTATTTCTGTCCCGACTGCTTCGCCGGCATCCACCCGCTTGGCTCCCCCTGCTGCCCGCGCTGCGCCCTTCCCTATGCAACCGAAGAAGGCAGCAATCACCTCTGCGAATCCTGTCTCCGCGATGCGCCACCCTTCAGCCGAATTGTTGCCCTCGGCATCTATGAGGAGACATTGCGCACGGCTGTGCAGCGGTTCAAGTACGAAGGGGCGATTGTTCTCGATCGGCCCTTGGCGGAGCTTCTGGCGACGGTTCTGGAGAGTGACGGCCCCTTTCGTCCCGACCTGCTGATTCCCGTTCCTCTGCACCACTCGCGCCTGCGTGAGCGAACCTACAATCAGGCGCTGCTGCTGGCCAATGTGCTTGGCCGCCGCTGGCGGCTGCCGGTGCCGTCTCGCCTGTTGGTGCGCAGCCGGCCGACCCCGCAGCAGCAGGGGCTGAAGGCGGAAGTGCGGCGACAGAACATGAAAGGAGCTTTCGCCCTGAACCGGAAATTGAACGGCGAGCGGGTGTTGCTGATCGATGACGTCGTGACCACCGGCGCCACGGTGCGCGAATGCAGCCGGGTACTGCTGGAGAGGGGAGCGGGAGAGGTGGGTGTTGCCGTGCTGGCGCGGGCTCGTCGCCATCATGTCTGAATGGCAGCTTGTCGGCTGCATTCCAGGTGATATTATTAAAAAGATCTACTTTTCAGACTGCACGGGTCTGCCGATTGCTTTCGGAGGCTGGCATTTTGAACAAAATGGGACAGGGGTTTCTCAACATTCTTTCCCTCGAGCAGGTTCTGCGGACGATTCCAAGCGGCCTCTTTCTGGTCGACCGTGATCAGCGAATCGTCTACTGGAATGCCGAAGCCGAGCGGATCACCGGCTACCCGGCGGCCGAGGCAGTCGGCCGACACTGCTCCTTTCTCGCCGGCATCCCCTGCGGCCGCAGTTGCGGCCTCTACAACGCTGCCGTAGTCAAGCCCGTCATCGGCGTCCCCTGCTCGGTTCGCACCCGGGATGCCCGCCGCATCATCCTCACCAAGAATGTCGACTACCTGCGGGACAAGGACGGGCAGATCATCGGCGGCGTCGAGTCGTTCATCGAGATCACCCGCCAGAAACGTCTGGAGAGAGGGCTGCGCCGGCATGCCCTGGAACTGGAGCATGCGGTGCGCCGGCGCACCGCCGAACTGGAAGCCGAGCGCAGCCGCCTGCTGACCGTGCTCGACGCCATGAACGACCTCGCCTACATCACCTCGGCCGATTATCGCGTCGAGTTCATGAACCGGGCCATGGTCGAGGTTTTCGGCGCCCATAACGGCATTCACTGCTACGAAGTTTATGGCCGCCAGACCGCCTGTCCCTGGTGCCCGCTGCCGCAGGTGCTGCTCGCGGAGACAGTGCGGGAAGAGCGCTTCGTCGAGATCAACGGCCGAACCTACGAAATCATGCACACCTCGCTGACCGACGCTGACGGGCAGATTCACAAACTCTCGGTCTTTCGCGACATCACCGAGCGCAAGGAGGCCGAAAAAAAGCTGCGCGCGGCCAATCAGGAACTCGACGCCTTCGTCTACACCGTCTCCCATGACCTGCGTACACCGCTGACGCCGATCATGGGTTTCGCTGAATTTCTCAAGGAAGAATACGGCGGTCGGCTTGATGCACAGGCGATTGATATGCTCGAGGAGATCGAGAAGCAGGGGGAAAAAATGCTGGCGCTGCTGGAGGACCTTCTGGCCCTGGCCCGCGTCGGCCGCATCGAAACCCCGGCGAATGCAGTCGACGTCACCGCCGTGGTGAAGCAGGTTCTCGAAGACCTCAGCGAAACCATCAGCCGGGACGGAATTGCGGTGACGTTGAACAACCTTCCGCCGCTGAAGGCGCCGGAAACGCTGCTCGCGCAACTCTTCTCCAATCTGATCGGCAATGCCCTGCGCTATGCCGGCGGGACGGGGGCCCGGATCGAAATCTGCGGCGAGCCCGGCGATGGGCGGATTCTCTATTACGTCCGCGATCACGGCCCCGGCATCCCACCCGAGGAGCGCTCGCTCATCTTCGATCTCTTCTACCGCGGGTCCACAGCGGGAAAAACGATTGGGACCGGGATCGGTCTGGCGACCGTGCGCAAGATTGTCCGCCTCTTCGACGGGCGGATCCGGGTCGAAGAGACCCCGGGCGGCGGCAGCACCTTCGTAGTCGAGTTCCCTTCGGCTGCCGAATAATAATCAGGGTGGTGCCATCCCCTTTTCCTGCAATTCCCTGAGCGCCTCGGCGGTCTTGACGAGTCCTTCCAGCCCCATCCCCTTGAGAACGTGCTCCGCCTTGGTGAACTGGATGCCGTCATACTGGACGACCTGGACGTGGTTCCCCCAAGGGTCGAGAAAGTCGAGGCCCGGGCCCGGCAGGATTGTGGCGTCGAGCTTTGCCAGCGACCTGCGCACCGCTTCCCGGTCATTGACCACCAGGCCAAAGTGGCGGGCACGGTCGGCCGGCTGGGTCCGCTTCGGCGAGAGGTTGATGAACTGGTCGCCCAGGTCGATGAAGGCCATGCCATCGTGCCAGCCGCGCAGCTTGAGTTCGAACAGCGTTCCGTAAAACTCCAGCGCGGCGTCCACATCATCCACCTCCAGGGCCACGTGGTTGATCCCCACCGCCCGGGCTTTCCTTTTCGTTTCCATGCAAACCTCCTTTGCGTTGCAAATGAGTAGAGCGCAGGGCGAACCCTGCGCTCTACTCCATTGACAGCTGACTTCTCTGGCCTCAGCCCAGGATCTGTTTCATGTCCGCTTCCACCGTGCCGATCGGGGCGAGCTTGAAGTTCTCGACCAGGAAGTTGAGGACGTTGGGGGTGACGAAGGCGGGCAGGCTCGGGCCGATCTTCATGTTCTGGATGCCGAGGGAGAGCAGGGAGAGGAGCACCACCACCGCCTTCTGCTCATACCAGGACAGGATGATGGAGAGCGGCAGGTCGTTCACCCCGCACTTGAAGGCGTCGGCCAGGGCCAGGGCGATCTGCACCGCCGAGTAGGCGTCGTTGCACTGGCCGACATCGAGCAGGCGGGGAATGCCGCCGATATCTCCCAGGTCGAGCTTGTTGAAGCGGTACTTGCCGCAGGCCAGGGTCAGGATGACCGTGTCCTTCGGCAACTCCTCGGCGAACCGGGTGTAGTAGTTGCGCCCGGTCTTGGCGCCGTCGCAGCCGCCGATGACAAAGAAGCGGCGGATCTGGCCGGCCTTGACGGCGGCGATGACCTTGTCCGCCAGCCCCAGCACCGCGTGGTGCCCGCAGCCGGTGAGGATGTCCTTACCCGGCTTCTCGGGGAGATCGCCGGCAGCCTGGGCCGCCTTGATGACCTCGGAGAAATCCCAGCCCTCGATGTGCTTCACCCCCGGCCACTGCACCCGGCCCCAGGTGAAGAGACGCTCTTTGTAATTGTCGGCGGGGCGCTGGATGCAGTTGGTATTGAAGATGATGGCGCCGGGGAACTCCTGGAACTCCTTGAACTGGTCCTGCCAGGCGCCGCCGAAATTGCCGGCGAGGTGTTTGTACTTCTTCAGCCCCGGATAGCCGTGCGCAGGCAGCATCTCGACGTGGGTATAGATGTTGATCCCCTTCCCTTCCGTCTGCTTGAGCAGTTCCTCGAGCATCTTCAGGTCATGTCCCGAGACGAGGATACCCTTGCCGGCGCGGGTGCCGATATTGACAGGTGTGGGCACCGGCGGCTGGAAGCGCTGGGTATGCGCCTCGTTGAGCAGCCCGGTGCACTGGATGTTCATCTTGCCGCATTCCATGGCAAGATTGACGAAATCCATCAGTCCCTTGCTCCGGTCAAGGGTGGCCGCCATCGCCTTGTGGAGGAAGCCGTAGATCGCATCGTCGTCCCGGCCGAGGATGTGGGCATGGTCGGCGTAGGCGCTCATCCCCTTGCAGCCGTAGATGAGGATCTGCTGCACCGAGTGGACGTCGGGGTCGATGGAGGGATCCTTGACCGGATGCCTGCGTCCCTCGGCTTCTGCCTGCGCGGCTGTAGCCGGCGGGCTCCAGGGCCGGGCGGCTTCCGGCACCTCGCCCGCATAGGGGCCGCCGGCAGCCTTCTCGAAGAGTTGCTGCGCCTTGTCGCGCATGGCGCTGACCTGGCGGGCCACCCTGGTCAGGTTCTCCGGGTCGAAGTCGACGTTGGTGACGGTCGAGAACAGGGCCTCGATCATGAAGACATCGATATTGCGGTCGATGGCGCCTTTCTGCCGGGCCTGATCGGCCCAGAAGGCCATGCCCTTGAGGCCCCAAACGATCATATCCTGGATGGCGGCAACCTCCGGCGTCTTGCCGCAGACGCCCATCTTGGTGCAGCCGGTACCGCTGGCGGCTTGCTCACACTGGTAACAGAACATCTCTTCCATGGCTCATCTCCTTTGCAGTGTTGCTGTGATGACGGCTGAAAATCAGGGTTGCACGGGGTGGGTTTCGAGACCCTTCTAGTTTTAGCAGAGCCTTCGGAAAATTCCAGTGTGAGGGTGCAAAGAATCGTCCTGGCAGTGCTTGAGCGGCTCCGGCAATCCGTGCTATCAATGACCCATGAAAATCCGTTACTACATCAGCGGCCACGGCCTCGGCCATGCCAGCCGTTCCGGCCAGATCATCAACGCCTTGCGCCGGCGCCATCCCGCCATAGCCGTGGAGGTCGTCTCCAGCGCCCATCCCTGGTTCTTCGCCGGGTTTCTCGATCCCGCCGTGCCGGTGCGCCGGCTGTCGCTCGATCTCGGCGTGCTGCAGCGCGACAGCCTGGTGATGGAAGAGGCAGCAACCCTGCAGGCCTGCCGGGACTTTCTACCGTTGCGGCAGCAACTGGTGGCGGCGGAGGCCGCCTCCCTGCGGACGGCCGGCGTGTCGCTGGTGGCGGCCGACATTCCGGCCCCGGCCTTCGCCGCCGCGGCGGCGGCCGGGGTGCCGTCGGTGGCGATCAGCAACTTTTCCTGGGACTGGATCTATGCGGGACTGGCGGAAAGGCATCCCGGCTATGAGGACGTGGTGGCGGCGGTCGGCAGCGATTACACACAGGCGGACCTGCTGCTTCGCCTCCCCTTCTACGGAGACTTTCCCGCTTTCCGCCAAATCGAGGACCTGCCCATGGTTGCCCGGCGGGCCCGAAGGCCGGCTGCCGAGGTCCGCCGCGCCCTCGGCATCGCCGACGGAACGCGGGTCGGCCTGATCTCCTTCGGCGGCTTCGGCCTGCAGGACTTCGATTCCGCACCGCTGGCGCACCTGCACGACTGGGTCTTTCTGACCGAGGCCGGCCTCGGCGCTGCAGCTGACAACGTCAGGGTGATCGCCGCCGACCATTATTATCCCGACCTGGTGGCGGCGGCCGACGTCGTCATCACCAAACCGGGCTACGGCATCGTCTCCGAGGCGATCGCGGGGGGCACGGCCGTCCTCTACACGGCACGCGGCGACTTCCGCGAACAAGCGCTGCTGGTGGCGGCCCTGCACCGCTACACCCGGGCCCGGGAGATCGGCAACGAGGAACTGCGTCGCGGCCAGTGGGGCGAGGCGCTGGAGGCGCTGGTCGCCCAGCCGCAGCCGGTGGAGAGACTGTCCGCGGACGGCGACATCGTCGCCGCCGACCGGCTGGCGGAACTGGTTCTGTAGGGGCAGGCCTCGTGCCCGCCCGATTGAGAATAAGGGCACTAGGGGTGCCCCTACATGGCATGCAAAATATGAATAACCGCCTGATAGACATCTTCGACCGCCTCGCCGATCACTTCGGGCCGCTGCACTGGTGGCCGGCGCAGACCCCCTTCGAGGTGGTGGTGGGGGCGGTCCTCACCCAGAACACTGCCTGGCGCAATGTCGAGTACGCTATCGCCAACCTGCAGGCGGCGGGCTTGCTCACCCCTGCAGCGCTGCGCACCATCGAGCGCGGCGAGCTCGAAAGCCTCATCCGCCCGGCCGGCTTTTTCCGGCAGAAGGCCGAGCGGCTGCAGCTCTTCGTCGAGCATCTCTTTGCCTGGCACGGCGGCGAGCTGTCGGTGATGCTTGCCGGGCCTCTGGATGCGGTGCGCGCCGAGCTGCTCAGCCTCAGGGGGGTGGGGCCGGAGACCGCCGACTCCATCCTCCTCTACGCCGGCAACCGCCCCTCCTTCGTCGTCGACGCCTACACCCGCCGTCTCTTCACCCGCCTCGGCCTGCTGAGCGGAAACGAGGCGTACGAGGCGGTCCGGGCCCTCTTCATGAACAACCTGCCACACGCGACCGACCTCTTCAACGAGTACCACGCCCTCATCGTCGAGGAGTGCAAGACCTTCTGCCGCAAGCGCGCCCCCCTCTGCGCTCCCTGCCCCCTGCTCGCCTGCTGCCCGTACGGCCAGGCCGCCGTCGCCGCCTGAGCCGTTGCATCTGCCGCCAAATCGGTCAAACTGGAAGCGTTCCATCAAGAAAGACAGTTGCTCACGCGAAGACGCGAAGAACGCAAAGTTAAATCGATTTTTTATCAATAACCACGCCTCACCCGATTAGTAGCGGGCTGTCTGTTTCTATGTCTTTGAATTTCTTCGCGTTCTTCGCGGCTTCGCGTGAGGATGCTTTCCCAGGTCCTTTCGCTTTCCCGATGCAAGCCCCGACCGACGAAAGGAGCACGCCATGCCGCTTAGTGCCGAGACGCCGCCCGTCCGCTTTCCCGCCGCCACGGAGATCCCCCCGGCCCACCGGCTGCCGCCGGATCTGCTGCAGACCGAATACCTGGTCGATGGCGAACTGCGCCACTGGGACGGCCCCTATAGCCAAGCGTTCTCGCCGGTCATGCTGCAGGCCGGCGGGGAGCTGGCGCCACACCTTCTCGGCCGCTTCCCGCTGCTCGACGTCGAGGCGGCCCGGACGGCCCTCGACGCGGCAAGGCGGGCCTACGGCCAGGGGCGCGGCCGCTGGCCGACGCTGAGCGTGGCCGAGCGCATCGCCCACGTTGCCGATTTCCTCGGGCGCTTTCGCGCCTGCCGCGAGGAGGTCGTCCGGCTGCTGATGTGGGAGGTCGGCAAGAGCCTGGCCGATGCGCAGAAGGAGTTCGACCGCACCGCCGCCTACATCGCCGACACCGTTGAGGCGCTCAAGGATCTCGACCGCGACTCCTCCCGCCTGGTCATCCGCGAAGGAGTGATCGGCCAGATCCGGCGCGGCCCTCTCGGGGTGGTCCTCTGCATGGGACCCTTCAACTACCCGCTCAACGAGACCTTCACCACCCTCATCCCGGCGCTGATCATGGGCAACACCGTCGTCTTCAAGCCGCCGCGCCTCGGCGTCCTGCTCTACCGGCCGCTGCTGACGGCTTTTCGCGACGCCTTCCCGCCGGGAGTGGTGAACACGGTCTACGGCGAGGGGAAGACGGTGGTCGGGCCGCTGATGGCCACCGGCGACATCGACGTGCTTGCCTTCATCGGCTCGAGCCGGGCCGCCGATGCGCTGAAAAAGGCGCATCCCGCGCCGCACCGGCTGCGCGGCGTGCTCGGGATGGGGGCGAAGAACCCGGCCATCGTCCTCGCCGACGCCGACCTCGAACTGACGGTGCGCGAGTGCATCCTCGGCAGCCTCTCCTTCAACGGCCAGCGCTGCACGGCGCTCAAGAGCATCTTCGTGCAGCGGCCGCTGCTGCCGGCCTTCCTTGAAGCGTTCGGCCGCGCCGTCGCCCTCCTCCCCGCCGGCATGCCCTGGGAGGAGGGCGTCTTCATCACGCCGCTGCCGGAGCCGGGCAAGCCCGCTTATCTGGCCGAGCTGGTGGCGGACGCCGAGGGGTTTGGGGCAAGGGTGGTCAACCCCGGCGGCGGCCGGGTCTGCGGCAGCTTCTTCGCCCCGGCCGTGGTCTCGCCGGTCGATGCGCGGATGCGGCTCTATCACGAGGAGCAGTTCGGTCCGGTGGTCCCCATTATCCCCTTCGACGACATCGAGGAACCGATCCGCCATGTCGTCGATTCATCCTTCGGCCAGCAGCTCAGTCTCTTCGGCAGCAATCCGGAGACCCTGGCGCCGCTCATCGACCCGCTGGTCAACCAGGTCTGCCGGCTCAACCTCAACAGTCAGTGCCAGCGGGGCCCCGACACCTTTCCCTTCACCGGCCGCAAGGGGTCGGCCGAGGGGACCCTGTCGGTCAGCGATGCCCTGCGTGCCTTCTCCATCCGCACCCTGGTGGCGGCCAAGGAGGGGGAACTCAACCGGGAGCTGATCCGGCGCATCACCGGCGAGCGGCGCTCCCGGTTCCTGTCGACCGACTTTCTCCTTTAAATTAGATCCACACGGGCCTGCGACCCTCCCGAAGATGATGAAAAGCAAGCGGCGTTCACCCCACGGGCGCTGACAGAATCCCGGGAAGCAGAGGTAGCATAGGTTTGAAGCTCTGCGGTTAAGCTTGTAAGTTTGCTCACTTATGAAAAACGGGGAGAACAATCAGTTTTTCCAGAAACCGGGATCGATGAACCCCTGACGAATCGCGTATTTCATCATTTCCACCGCGCTGTTGATGCCCAGCTTCCTGCAGACACTGGCCCGGTGCTTCTCCAGAGTCTTCTGGCTGACGCAGAGGACCTTGCTGATTTGCGGTGAGGTGTTCCCTTCGAGAAGGAGGAAGAATACCTGTTTTTCGCGGTCGGAAAGGGTGTGGAATCCTCTGTCGGTCCCTTTGCTGCGAACTTGGGGGCAGTTCTTGGCGGCCGCGGCAGTCGCCTTGTTCCCGAAGTAAAAGCGGCCGTCGGAAGCAGCCCGGATCGCCTCCAGCAGCTTGGAACTCGAAGCCCCCTTCAGCACGTAGCCATGGGCGCCGTCCTGGAGCACCTGGTGGGCGTAAGCCTCCTTATCGTACATGGAGAGAACGATGATGTGGCTTTCGGGGACTGCCTCCCGAATCAGCCGAACCGTCTCCAGGCCGCTCAGGCGCGGCATGGCAATGTCGAGCAGCACGACCTCCGGCTTGAGCTTGCTCGCCAGTTCCAACGCCTCCACCCCGTCGCCGGCCTCCCCGACCACAACGATATCGCCCTGAGCCTCCAGCATCAGCCGCAGCCCCTCCCGCACCAATATATGATCATCTGCGATCAGCACCCGAATCCGGTTCATCTTCCCCCACGATCGGCAATCGCTCAATTTCCCGTAACTTGAGGCATAATTACCGTTTTTAAATTGAATTTCGTTTTCTCTTGATTGTCATGTTAGCGCAGGGGATGCAGGAATCCATGGGGAGAAACCGCATTCAGGGGTAGGGAATTGCTTCTTTAGCGTCTGGAGCCAGCCGTAGTTGGGTGGATTTAACTGCCCGGATCGCCCATGCTGAAGCGGATGATGCAATTCGTTGTCGTAACCTGGATTTTAGGCCCGAGCGCAATGGGGAAATCTCCGCTACTTTTTTTTCAGCTTTGCCGGGGCCTCGCTGGAACCATATTTCCCGCGCATCTCATCGGTAATCGTTCCTTCCCAGAGGGGCGCCCCGTCGAGGTAGGCCACCCGGCCGATGCGGTGAGAGGCGACCGGCGTGGTCAGGACGATGAAGCCGATGGTCGCCAGGGCGCGGCCGCTCACATCCATTTCGCCGAAATATACGGCCAGGGCGAGCAGCAGCAGGCCGATGCCGAGGGTAGAGGCCTTGGCATTGCAGGACATGCGCAAGAAAATGTCGGGCATGCGCACCATACCGAGCGCCGCCACCAGGATGAAGGTGGCACCTAACACCAGGAGGACGGCAACGATGATCTCGCTCATATCCCCCCCCGCCGCTCGATGTAATCGGAAAAGGCGATGACGCTGACAAAGGCGATCACCGCCCAGATGCTGGCCGCGTCGAGCAGCACCGCCTGCTCCGTAACAATGGCGGTAACCACGATGATCCCTGCCGAGGCAGCGGCGATGAGATCAAAGGCGACAATCCGGTCAGCCGGGGTCGGACCGCGCAGCAGACGGATGAAAGCCAGGACCAGCGCCCCGCTCAGCATGGGGAAAACCACGAAGTAAACCGTCGCTTGCAGGATCATCGCAACACCTCCCGGACCCGCCGCTCAAGGCTGTCCTTGATGTACTTCTTGAACGCTGCCACGTCGTGGACGTATACAGCGTGGATATAGAGCACTTTCCGGTCGCTCGAAACGTCCAGGCTCAGGGTCCCGGGCGTCAGGGTGATCAGGTTGGCGAGGGTAGTGATTTCAAGGTCCGTCTTGACGTCCAGGGGGATCGCCAGGATGGCCGGGCGCATCCGGTGCCTGGGGGTCAGAATGTCCCAGGTGATCCGCAGACTCGCCCAGATCAACTCCCAGAGAAAGAAAAGGGTGAAGGCGAGCCAGCGGCGTCCCTTGCGAACATAATGGATCAGGGGCACCCCCTCCCCTGCCGGATGGGCCACCCAGAGCGCCAGGGAGCTGAGCAGCAGGCTGAGGATGAAGTTCCCCCCTGAAAAGTCACCGGTCAGCGCCATCCAGACCAGTGGCAGGAAAATGATTCCCCAGAATCGGTTCATCCCTTCTCTCCGAGAACGGCGTGGATATAGATACGTGGGTCGAGCAGTTGCTGGGCGGCCTGCAGGGAGAGCTCGAAGACCGGTTGGACCAGCAGGCCGATGGCAACCGTGAACAAGGCCAGGGCGGTCATCGGCAGGTAGAGCGGAAACCGGGTCCCTAGGGGGAGCCGGGCTTCTTCCGTCGCCGCATTGTCTCCGGCCGCCTCCGGCGGGCCGCCCCAGAAGGCCTTCCCCCAGATCTTGGTCATGGAGAAAAGGGTGAGCAGACTGACCCCCAGGGCGGTGGCGACGATGGGATAGCTTCCGGCTTCCAGGCCGGCCCGGACCAGAAGCAGCTTGGCCCAGAAGCCCGACAGAGGGGGAAGGCCGGCCAGGGAGAGGGCCGGCACCAGAAAGAGCAGTGCCAGGGTGGGGGAACGCAGGTAGAGACCGCCGAGACGGTTCAGTTCGAGGGTCCCTCGCAGTTGCAGGACCACTCCGCTGGCCAGGAAGAGGTTGGTTTTGACGATGATGTGATGAATGATGTAGAAGATCGAGCCGGCCAGGGCGAGGGGGGTGAAGAGCGCCAGCCCCATGACCATGTAGCCGACCTGGCTGATGATGTGAAAGGAGAGAATGCGCCGGAATTCGTTCTGGGCGACTGCCCCGAGCACTCCGGTCACCATGGTCAGGCCGGAAATGACCAGGATCAAGCCATGGGTGTAGCCGACGTCCTGAACAAACAGCAAGGTGAAAACCCGGATCAGGGAATAAACCCCCACCTTGGTCAGCAGGCCGGCGAAAATGGCGGAAACCGCCACGGGCGGGGTATGGTAGGACGCCGGCAACCAGAAGAAGAAGGGAAAAAGGGCCGCCTTGATGCCGAAGGCCGCCAGAAAGAGCATGGCCAGGGTAGAGACGAGCCCCGGCCGGCCAACCTCACCGAGCATCCGGGCCGCGTCGGCCATGTTCAGCGTCCCGACCATGCCATAGAGGAGACCGAGCGCCGAGAGAAAGAAGGTCGAGCCCACCAGGTTGAGGGTAACGTACTTGATCGCCCCTTCCAGTTGCCCGCGTTCTCCTCCCAGGGCGAGCAGGACGAAAGAAGCCATCAGCATCACCTCGAACCAGACGTAGAGATTGAACAGATCGCCGGTCAAAAAACAGCCACACACGCCCATCAACAGGACATGGAGGAAGGGGTAGTAACCGAAGGCTTGGCGGCGGATATCGATGGTGGCCAGCGAGTAGACTACCACCGCCAGACCAATCACGGCGGCCAGTACGGTCATGATGGCGCTGAAGAGGTCGGCGACCAGAGTGATGCCGAAGGGAGCGGGCCAGTTGCCCAGTTGGAGGACGAGCATCCCTTCGCGCCGCACGGCCGCCAGCAGGGCCAGGGCGTTGCCCAGCAGGGCCGCCGCACCGACGGTGGCGAGGGCCCGCTGGACGGCGCCGAAGCGCCAGAACAGCATGCAGACGGCCGCCGTCGTTACCGGAAGGACGATGGGGAGAACCAGAAGCAGCTGCATCAATCGGTTGACCTCATATCGTCGAGATTATCCACGCCAAGGGTCTCGGCGGCGCGCCGCAGGAGCACGAGGATGAAGGCCAGGACACCGAAAGAGATGACGATGGCAGTCAGGATGAGTGCCTGGGGCACGGGGTCGGCGAAAGGGACCGCCGGACGGACAGCCCCTGTCTCGACGAGTGGAGCGCGCCCCGGGGTCAGCCCGGCGGCGACGAAGATCAGCAGGTTCACGGCATTGGCCAGCAACCCCAGGCCGATGGCCAGCTTAACCGGACTCGGTCGCAGCAGCATGAAAATGCCGGCGGCATAGAGGCCGCCGATGACGATCGCCATCAACAATTCCATTATTCCCGCTCCGCCATGGTCAGGATCATGGCCAGGGTCGCCCCCAGCACCACCAGGTAGATACCCGCGTCGAAGAGGAGCGGCGTCCCCAGTTTGAACGCCCCCACTCTCCCCAGGTCCAGGGTACCCCACCGCCCGGTCAGGAACGGATCGCCGGCCAGCAGCGACAGGGAACCGCTCCCCAGCGCCAGCAGCAGCCCGCCGCCGATCAGGCTGCGCGGATCGACCCGCAGCAGCAGACGGGCCTCCCGGGCGTCGAAGGCGAAGGCATAGAGGCTGAAGGCGGCGGCGGCGACCAGGCCGCCGACAAAACCGCCACCGGGAAGATGGTGCCCGCGCAGCAGCAGAAAGGCCGAAAAGAGGAGCATCATCGGCATCAGAAACCGGGTCGCGGTCCTGAGGATGAGCGATTTCATCACTGGCCCCCTTTCCTGGCGCCGAGTTTCAATAGAGCGAAAACGCCGGCGCCCGCCAGCGCCAGAACGGTGATCTCCCCGAGGGTATCCATGCCGCGAAAATCGACGAGAATGACGTTGACGATGTTGCGGCCGTGAGCGGCCGGCAGACTCTGCTCGGCGAAATAATCGGCAAGGCGGGAGCCCCGGTGCTCGGTCATGGCTAACAGCGCCAGCACGGTCATCAGGCCGCCGGCAGCCAGGGCTACCACGGCATCGAGGCGGGTGCTCCAGCCGTGGGAAATCCGGTTGAACAGGGGCAGCCGGTGGATCACCAGGACAAACAGCACCACCGTCATCGTCTCGATGGTGAGCTGGGTCATGGCCAGGTCCGGGGCGCCGAACTGGACGAAGATCAGCGCCACCCCGTAGCCGACCGCCCCCATGGCGACGATGGCCACGAGGCGGGAGCCGACCCGCACCGTCACCCAGGCGGCGGCCAGGATCAGCGCCATGATCGCCAGGTAGTGGGGACGAAGCGGGATGAAGCCAGGCTCGAGGTGGATGCCTACACGGGTGACCAGGGTGAAGGCGACCAGCGCCACGGTGGTCGCCACAATGACCAGCAGGTAGATGCGCAGCCGGCCATTCTGCAGCACGCGGGTCTGCCCCCGCGCCAGGACGTCCAGCCCGGCCAGTGTCCCTTCGTACCACCGGGCCGGCCCCCAGGCGGCCACCCCGGCCCGGCGTTGGGCAAGCCGGCGCCAGGGGTCGTGACGCCAGGCGAGGACGCCGCCGCCGGCCAGGGTCAGGAGGCTGAGCAGGAGAACCCAACTGAAACCGTGCCACAGGTGCAGCTCGAAGTGCACCGGCGTCCCGAGGACCGCTGCCGCCGCCGGGACCAGCAGCGGCAGATCGACCATGCCCGGAAAGATCGCCAGGAGCAGTCCCAAGCCGGCCAGCAGAACCGGGCCGAGCCAGAGACCTGGCGAAACCTCATGCGGCTCCCCCAGGGTATCGGCAGGGCGGCCGAAAAAGGGGCGCCAGGCAACCACGGTGGCCGCCGCCACGATCAGCAGGCTGGTCAGGATCGCCGCCGCGCTGCTCAGCAGGGCCGCCCGGGGTGCCGTCAGCACCACCTCGTAGAAGTGTTCCTTGGCGATGAACCCGAGCAAGGGAGGGGCGCCGGCCATCGATATGCCGGCCGCCATGGCGGCCGCGCCGAGCAGCGGCAGCCGGGAGAAGAGACCGCCGAGCACCGTCACGTCCCGGCTGCCGGTGGCATGATCCAGCGCGCCGGCAACCAGAAAGAGCGACCCCTTGTAGAGGGCATGCGCCAGCAGGTAGACCAGGGCGGCCTCGATGGCAAAGGGGAGGTCCAGGCCGATCAGAAAGACCAATGTCCCCAGCGAGCTGACGGTGGTATAGGCGAGAATGCGCTTGAGGTCGGTTTGCAGAACCGCCAGCCAGGCCCCCAG
>DASPGW010000304.1 GCA_035620395.1 Desulfuromonadales bacterium
CGCATCGCCGCCTTCGCCGGCACCGGCCGGCTCGGCCCCTTCCAGAACGCCTACTGGGGACACAGCGCCTACCGCCTGCCGCCCGAGGCGAACCTGATGGCGGTCGCCCACTACCTGGAGGCGCTGGAGTGGCAGAAGGACATCATCCGCATTCACGCCATCCTCGGCTCGAAGAACCCGCATCCGCAGACCTTCCTGGTCGGCGGCATGTCGATTCCGGTCGACCCCGACAGCCAGAACGCCCTCAACGCCGACAAGCTCGCCCATATCCGCAAGCTGTTGCGCAAGGCCAGACTCTTCGTCGAGCAGGTCTACATTCCCGATCTGCTGGCGGTCGCCTCCTTCTACAAGGAGTGGGCCGGGATCGGCGGCGGGGTGGGGAACTTCCTCGCCTACGGCGATTTCCCCATGGACAACAGCGGCGGCACGGAAAACCAATATTTCCCCCGCGGCGTCATCATGGCCAGGGACCTGGCCAACGTCCAGCCGATGGACGAGACGAAAATCACCGAGTACGTCACCAGGTCGTGGTACACCTACTCGAAGGGGGACGACAAGGGGCTACACCCCTACGACGGCGAGACCAACCACAGGTACACCGGTCCGCAGCCCCCCTACGAGTGGCTCAACACGGACGAGAAATACTCGTGGGTCAAGGCGCCGCGCTACCTGGACCAGCCGATGGAGGTCGGGCCGCTGGCGCGCATGGTGATTGCCTACGCCCAGGGACACAGGGAGGTGCAAGATACGGTCAATTTCGTGCTCGGCAAGCTGGGGGTCGGACCCGCCGCCCTCTTCTCCACCCTGGGACGCACCGCCGCCCGCGGCATCGAGACGCTGCTGCTGGCCCAGAAGAGTGAAGTCTGGCTCGACCAGCTGGCCGACAATATGGGGCGGGGTATCTACGAGGTGCACAACAAGGAGAAATGGGATCCGGCCACCTGGCCGAAGGAGGCGCGCGGCTTCGGCTACCACGAGGCGCCGCGCGGGGCACTGGGCCACTGGATCCGCATCGAGAACGGCCAGATCGCCAACTTCCAGGCGGTGGTCCCCTCCACCTGGAACGCCGGGCCGCGCGACCCCATGGGGCAGATGGGGCCGTATGAATCGGCCCTGGTCGGCACCCCCGTCGCCGACGCCGAGCAGCCGCTGGAGATCCTGCGCACCATCCACTCCTTCGATCCCTGCCTCGCCTGCGCGGTGCATCTGCTCGACGGCAAGGGGACGGAGATCATCCGGGTCAAGGCTCTGTAGGGGCACGGCGCGCCGAGCCCCTGCCACTCCTTTGGAGGTTTTATGCTTGAGATCCGCTACGTCTGGGAATGGCCGGTCCGCATCACCCACTGGGTCAACGTGCTCGCCATCGCCGTATTGTCGGTGACCGGCTTCTATATCGGCCATCCTTTTTACACGGCGACCGACACTGCCCAGTACATCATGGGCTGGAACCGCTTCATCCATTTCACCTTCGCCTATCTCTTCACGGTGTCGATCATTGCCCGGCTGATCTGGGCCTTCCTCGGCAACCGACACGCCTCCTGGAAAGCCTTTTTCCCCTGGGCCTCGAAAGAGGGGCGGCGTAACATCGCGGGTACCTTCAAATACTACACTTTTCTGCAGCGGCAGGTCCCCTCCGTGCTGGGGCACAACGGCTTGGCGGCGATGGCCTACTCGGCAGTCTTCGCCCTCTTCCTCCTGCAGGTACTGACCGGTTTCGGCCTTTACAGCCTGTACGCGCCCGATGGTGCCATGGCCGCCAGCTTCGGCTGGGTTGTCTCGCTGCTCGGCCTCCAGGGGGGGCGCCTCATCCACCACCTGATCATGTGGCTGTTGCTCGGCTTTGCCGTTCACCACGTCTACAGTGCCTGGCTGATGGATGTGAAGGAGAAGAACGGCACACTTTCCAGCATCTTCGGCGGTTACAAATTCGTCGAGCCGGAGGACCTGAATTGAGCATTCTGGTCTTGGGTCTCGGCAACGCCCTGATGACCGACGATGCCTTCGGCTACCGGATGATCGAGGCGTTGCAGGAGCGTGTCCAATTCCCTGCCGACGTGGCCGTGCTCGACGGCGGCACTCTCGGGCTCGACCTGCTGCCACGGCTGGAAGGAATCGAGCGGCTGCTGGTCATCGACGCTCTGGAGATGGGGGCCCGGCCGGGGACAGTCTTCCGTCTCGAAGGGGAGGAGGTGCCGCGGGCCTTCGCCGGCAAGCTTTCGGTGCACCAGATGGGGCTGCAGGATCTGCTGGCGGTGGCTGAACTGCAGGGGAACCTGCCGGCCGAACTGGTCGTCTGGGGGGTGCAGCCGGAGTCGATCGAAATGGGCCTGGAGCTGACCGCGCCGGTAGCGGCGGCGATGGAAGAGGCGATTGCCGGGGTGGTCGGCGAGCTGCGACGGTGGGGGGTGGAATTGGGACAGGCGGCGTAGGGAGGGCCGGATGCGCAGGATACGAGTCATCGGTGTTGCCGTTGTAACCCCATCCGTAGAGACGTTCCGCCGTGGTGTCTCGTCTTTTCGGCGATGACCATGCGCAATCTGGGGTTGTTTGCCTGTCTTGTGACCCTGCTCGCCGCCTGCAGCGAGCAGTTCCCCGCCTACCCGCAACGACAGCCCCCGCCAGGCTTCCTGGAAAATGCAGTGAACCGGGCCGCCGGAGCAGCGATTTTTCGTCAGAACTGCGCAATCTGCCACGGTACCGCAGGCGAGGGGCGCAGCCCCCGGGCCGGCTTTTTCCAGCCCCCGGCCTCCGACTTTCGCGACCCCGGGCACCGCACCCTCGACCCCGCCTATTTATACTGGCGCATCGAGACCGGCAAAACGGCGGAGCCCTATCTCTCCCGCGGCTCGGTGATGCCGGCCTGGGGGCACTATTTCAGTGAAGAGCAGATCTGGCAGCTGGTTGCTTACCTGCGCAGCCGCAGCGGCAGCTGAGTCGAAAATTAGGCATCGAAAACGAACGGGGCGGCCTCTTGCGAAGCCGCCCCGTTCGTTTCGGCAGGGATGGGTCTGCGCTCAATCGTAGTAGTGGAAGGTCGCCTTGGGATCGCGCTGTTCCCAATGCTCCGGCGCGCGCCAGAGGCTGGAGAGGATCAACTCGCGGATGTGCAGGAACTCCTTCGGCAACTGGTCGTAGAGCTTGATGAAGAGCTCCTCGTGGGAGAGGATCTCCTCCTTCCAGAGGTCACGGTCGACAGAGGTCAGGTCGTAGAACTGTTCGCGGCTGACGTTGTCGAGGCCGTCCCAGTCGAGATCCTCGTAGCGCGGCATCCACCCGAGCGGGCTCTCTACCGCGGCCGCCTTGCCGTGCACGCGGTCGACGACCCACTTGAGGATGCGCATGTTCTCGCCGAAGCCCGGCCAGAGGAATTTGCCGTCGGCGTCCTTGCGAAACCAGTTGACGCTGAAGATGCGCGGCGGCCGGGGGGTGGAGCGGCCGACCTGCAGCCAGTGGCTGAAATAGTCGGCCATGTGGTAGCCGCAGAAGGGGAGCATCGCCATTGGGTCGCGGCGGACGTTGCCGATGGTGCCGACGGCGGCGGCGGTGGTCTCCGAGCCCATGGTGGCGGCGAGGTAGACGCCGAAGGGCCAGTTCAGGGACTGGTAGACCAGGGGAATGACGTTGCTGCGGCGGCCGCCGAAGATGAAGGCGCTGATGGGTACCCCCTTCGGGTTCTCCCAGTCGGGATCGATCGAGGGGCACTGGGACGCCGGCGAGGTGAAGCGGGCGTTGGGGTGGGCGGCGGGGCGGCCACAACCGGGGGTCCACTCCTTGCCCTGCCAGTCGGTCAGTTTCGCCGGCGGCTCGTCGGTCATCCCTTCCCACCAGACGTCGCCGTCCTCGGTCAGCGCCACGTTGGTGAAGATGGTGTTGGCGGCGCAGGAGGCCATGGCATTGGGGTTGGTCTTGGCCGAGGTCCCCGGCGCCACGCCGAAATAGCCGTACTCGGGGTTGATGGCGTAGAGCTGGCCGTCGGGGCCGGGCTTGATCCAGGCGATGTCGTCGCCAATGGTGGTCACCTTCCATCCCTTGTCCTGGAAGCTTTGGGGAGGGATGAGCATGGCGAAGTTGGTCTTGCCGCAGGCGCTGGGGAAGGCGGCGCCGACGTAGGTTTTCTCCCCTTCCGGCGACTCGACCCCGAGAATCAGCATGTGCTCGGCCAGCCACCCTTCGTCATTGGCGATCTTCGAGGCGATGCGCAACGCCAGGCACTTCTTGCCGAGCAGGGCGTTGCCGCCGTAGCCGCTGCCGTACGACCAGATGGAGCGCTCCTCGGGGAAGTGGACGATGTACTTCTCCTTGTTGCAGGGCCAGGGGACGTCCTTTTGCCCCGGCGCCAGAGGCGCGCCGACCGAGTGCAGGCACGGCACGAAGTCGCCGTCGCCGAGCACGTCCAGGACCGCATTGCCCATGCGGGTCATGATGCGCATGTTGACGGCGACATAGGGGGAGTCGGAGATCTCGATCCCGATCTTGGCGATGGGGGACCCCAAGGGGCCCATGCTGAAGGGGATGATGTACATGGTGCGCCCCTTCATGCACCCCCTGAAGAGGGTGCTGAGCTTCTCCTTCATCTCCTTCGGGGGCATCCAGTTGTTGGTCGGCCCGGAGTCGTGCCTGGAGATGCTGCAGATGAAGGTGCGGTCCTCGACGCGGGCGACGTCGATCGGGTCGGAGCAGGCCAGGTAGCTGCCCGGGCGCTTCTGCTCGTTGAGTTTGCGGAAGGTGCCGCTTTTCACCAGGAGGCTGCAAAGCTCGTCGAATTCCTGCTGCGAACCGTCGCACCAGTGGATTCGTTCCGGCTCGCACAGGGCCGCGACCTCCTCGACCCATTTCAGCAGCTTGTCGTTCTTGGGAACCTCAAAGCTCATGCCTGTCGCCTCCTTATCGGGGATGTGAACCGAAACGTGAATTGTGTCTGGCCGGTTGCAAACAAAATTTTAAAGGACACAGTATACATAATAGATGATGGATTTCCAAGGGGAAAGGCCAGGTCGCCACCCCTGCGCCGCCCGGTGAATTTTTAGCCAAATTTTCGAAATATTTTACTTTTATATTTTTGATAAATTTGCTAAAGACCATCCAATTGAAAAAAACAGGGGGATTCCCTCATCTGGACCATTCTTCCCGACAGGTAAAAACGGCGGTCGGCCCATTTCCCATCGACTCTGCAACCCGTCGCGGCGGAGCCGGGCGACCCGATCCCATTCCATCAAGGAGATGACATGATCCACGCCAGAGATCTGGGGCTGAAGAGCGTCGGCAAAATCTTCCACAACCTAGGCTATGACGACCTCTTCGAGCACGAATCGGGGAATGCCGAAGGTCGGGTCGCCGCCAACGGGACGATGATGGTCGACACCGGCAAGTTCACCGGCCGCTCGCCCAAGGACAAGTACTTCGTCCATCAGCTCCCCTCCTTCCAGAATATCGCCTGGGGCAAGCTCAATCAGCCGGTAGCGCCGGAAGTCTTCGACGAGCTGCATGCCGAGGTGCTCGACTACCTCTCGGGCAAAGACCTGTACGTCGCCGACGGCTTCTGCGGCGCCAACGAGAAGACCCGCAAGTCGGTGCGTTTCGTCACCGAATTCGCCTGGCAGTCGCACTTCGTCAAGAACATGTTCATCCGCCCCGGGGGCGCGGACCTGGCGGGCTTTGCCCCCAACTTCACGGTCTACAACGCCAGCAATCTGCCGAACCGCAACTGGGAGCGCCACGGCCTCAACTCCGAAGTATTCATCGTCTTCAACATCGAGAAAAACGTCGCCATCATTGGCGGCACCTGGTACGGCGGCGAGATGAAGAAGGGCATCTTCACCATGATGAACTACTGGCTGCCGCTGCAGGGGATCCTCTCCATGCACTGCAGCGCCAACGTCGGCAAGCAGGGCGACGTCTGCCTCTTCTTCGGCCTCTCCGGAACCGGCAAGACCACCCTCTCCACCGACGCTACCCGCAAGCTGATCGGCGACGACGAGCACGGCTGGGACGACGACGGCATCTTCAACTTCGAAGGAGGCTGCTACGCCAAGTGCATCAACCTTTCCGCCGAGAGCGAGCCGGAGATCTTCGGCGCCATCCGCCGCAATGCCCTGCTCGAGAACGTCGTCGCCGACGAGAGCGGGCTGATCGATTTCGATGACCAGTCCAAGACCGAAAACACCCGCGTCTCCTATCCCATCGAGCACATCGCCAACCACGAGCCCTCCCTCAGGGCCGGCCATCCGAAGAACATCATCTTTCTGACCTGCGACGCCTTCGGCGTCTTGCCGCCGATTTCCAAGCTGACCCGCGAGCAGGCGATGTACTATTTCCTCTCCGGCTACACCGCCAAGGTCGCCGGCACCGAGCGCGGCGTCACCGAACCGACGGCAACCTTCTCCGCCTGCTTCGGCGAGGCCTTCCTGCCGCTGCACCCCACCGCCTACGCCCGCCTGCTCGGCGAGAAGATGGCGAAGCACGGGGTCAACGCCTACCTGGTGAACACCGGCTGGAGCGGCGGCGGCTACGGCGTCGGCAAGCGCATGAGCATCAAGGCGACCCGCGCCTGCATCAACGCCATTCTCGACGGCGGCATCGAGGCGGCGGAGTTCGAGCAGACCCGCTGGTTCCGGCTCAACATTCCCAAGGTCCTGCCGGGCGTCGACAGCGGCCTGCTCAACCCGCGCAACGCCTGGGCGGACAAGGAAAAGTACGACGCCACCGCCAACAAGCTCGCCGGCATGTTCATCGAGAACTTCAAGAAATACGTCGTCGCCGGCGACGACTTCGATTTCACCAAGGCCGGTCCGCAGATGTAGGCTGTGCGGCGACGGAGATTCGACAGGGGCGGTTCCCGGGGGAGCCGCCCCTTTTCTGTTATGCTGAAGCAGAACCTGTCTTGCCGGAGAGTGGAGTGCCAAGGTGTGCCTGATTCTGTTCGCCCATAAGGTTCATCCCGACTACCCGCTGGTCCTGGCCGGCAACCGTGACGAGTTCTACGACCGGCCGACCGCCCCGGCGGCCTTCTGGGCGGACGCGCCGGAAATCCTGGCCGGCCGTGACCTGGTCGGGGGCGGCACCTGGCTGGGCATCACCCGGGCGGGCCGGCTGGCCACCGTCGCCAACTACCGGCAGCCGGCGGAAAAGCACGTCCAGGGCCTGTCGCGGGGATTGCTGACCGTCGATTTTCTCTGCGGCGCTTCCACACCGCAGTCCTATCTCGAAACCGTCGCCCGGCTGGGTGAGGGCTGCAAGGGGTTCAACCTGCTGGTCGCAGACGGCGACGAATTCGCCTACTATTCCAACCGTGACGGCGTCATCCGACGACTGACCCCGGGTATTTACGGCCTCAGCAACGCATTGCTCGACACTCCCTGGCCCAAGGTGGCGCAGGGGAAGGCTGCACTGGAAGGGCTCCTGACTGCTGGCCCGCCGGAGCTGGAAGCGCTGCTGGCGATCCTCGCCGATACTTCGCGCCCGGCGGACCACCTGCTTCCCGATACGGGGGTCGGGCTCGAACGGGAACGCCTCCTCTCTTCCCGCTTCATCGCCTCGCCCGACTACGGTACCCGCGCCTCGACGGTCGTGCTGGTCGACCGGACCGGGCGGGTCACCTTTGTCGAGCGGAGCTTCGACCGCTCTCCGCAGTGCTGGCAGGAGGTCCGCCACCATTTCCGGCTGCAGAAATGAGCCGCAATGGCCGTCCGGAGGGCCCGCCGGCGGGCAATTACCGGCTGGACATTTGCGTGTCATTTCTGTATCTTTTGGGAAATCGTGGCCTTTTCAACCGGTTATCGTTCATCCCCCCGTTCCGTTCCGGGCGTGTCGGGAAGCGGGACGGTTGGCCGCTGCCTGCCCTTGCAATGCGCAAAACCTGTGGAAGTCGGAGAAATTCTTGGACAAACCGAACGAAAAGAAGGAACTGCAGATACCCGAAGAGCTCCCGCTGCTGCCCGTCCGGGACGTGGTCATCTTCCCCTATATGATTCTCCCTCTCTTCGTCGGCCGCGAGAAGTCGATCGCTGCCGTCGATGCCGCCCTGGCCCGCGACCGCCTCATCTTTCTGGCGGCGCAGAAGGAGCTCGGCGAGGAGGAGCCGAAGCCTGAAGACATCTTCACCGTCGGCACGGTGGCGATGATCATGCGGATGCTCAAGCTTCCCGACGGCCGGGTAAAGATCCTGGTGCAGGGCCTGGCCAAGGGGCGCCTGCAGTCCTTTGTCGCCGAGGACCCTTTCTTCGCCGTGCACGTCGAGCGGGTCCACGAACCGCGCGCTCCCGAGTTGCCGCTGGAGACCGAGGCGCTGATGCGCACGGTCCGCGATCAGTTGACCCAACTGGTGAGCATGGGCAAGGCGATGGCCCCCGAGATCATGGTGGTGCTGGAAAATCTCGAGGACCCCGGCAGCCAGGCCGACCTGGTGGCGAGCAATATCGGCCTCAGGGTAGCCGACGCCCAGGCGCTGATCGAGATCTTCGATCCGATCGAGCGGCTGCGGAAGGTCAAGGATATCCTGGCCAAGGAGCTGGAACTGGCGGCGGTGCAGAACCGCATCCAGACGCAGGCGAAGGAGGAGATGGGCAAGAGCCAGCGCGAGTATTTCCTGCGCGAACAGCTGCGCGCCATCCAGGCGGAGCTCGGTGAAACCGACGCCCGCGCCGAGGAGGTTGCCGAGCTGCGGCAGAAGCTGGAGCAGGCCGGTCTGCCTGCAGAGGCCAAGGGCGAAGCGGAGAAGCAGCTGCGCCGACTGGAGACGATGCATCCCGAGGCCGCCGAGTACTCGATGCTGCGTACCTACATGGATTGGCTGGTGGAACTCCCCTGGAGCCGCTCGACCAAGGACAATCTCGACCTGAAGAAGGCGCGCAAGGTTCTCGACGAAGACCATTACAACCTGGAGAAGGTCAAGGAGAGGATTCTCGAATTCCTCGCCGTGCGCAAGCTCAAGAAGGAGCTCAAGGGGCCGGTCCTCTGCTTCGCCGGTCCGCCGGGTGTCGGCAAGACCAGTCTCGGCAAGTCGATCGCCCGCGCCCTGGGGCGCAAGTTCGTGCGCATCTCCCTGGGCGGGGTGCGGGACGAGGCGGAGATCCGCGGCCATCGCCGCACCTATGTGGGGGCTCTCCCCGGGCGGGTCCTGCAGGGGATGAAGCAGGCCGGCACCAACAACCCGGTCTTCATGCTCGACGAGCTCGACAAGGTCGGGGCCGACTTCCGCGGCGACCCTTCGGCGGCGCTGCTGGAGCTGCTCGATCCCGAGCAGAACCACGCCTTTTCCGACCACTACATCAACCTGCCGTTCGACCTCTCCAACGTGCTCTTCGTCGCCACCGCCAACGTCATGGACCCGATCCCCTCGGCGCTCAAGGACCGCCTCGAGGTGATCCGCCTGGCCGGTTACACCACCGAAGAGAAGCTCTCCATCGCCGGGCAGTACCTGGTACCCCGGCAGCTCGAGGCCAACGGACTGAAGCCTGCCGACGTGCGTTTTTCGAAAAACGCCCTGCTGAAGATCATCAGCGAGTACACCGCCGAGGCGGGGCTGCGCAACCTGGAGCGGGAGCTGGGGAGCGTCTGCCGCAAGGTGGCGCGGCGGTATGCCGAAGGACGCAAGAAGCCGGTCATGGTCACGGAGAGCGCCGTCAGCCGCTTCCTGGGGCCGCCGCGCTACCTGCCCGAGGAGGAGCTGCGGCAGAGCCAGGTGGGGGTCGCCACCGGCCTCGCCTGGACCG
>DASPGW010000305.1 GCA_035620395.1 Desulfuromonadales bacterium
CTGCTGCGCAAGCTGCTCAGCCGCGACTTCACCCGCACCCGGATCAGCGTCGGCCTGCATGCGGTGGGGACGGCCGAAGCCGCCGGGCTTCTGGAGGCGCTCGACCGGGATGCGGCAAGGACCCTGGGCGAGGGCTACCGACTGGTGCCGACCGGCGGTTTCTACCAGGTCACCCGCGACTCCAACCGGCTGGTGGCCAGCCTGGGGAAAAGCTTCGCCCTCTCCCTGATCCTGGTGATGGGAGCCATCTGGGTTCTCTTCGGCTCCTTCAAACTGACCCTGGTCGCCCTGGTCCCCAACCTCATCCCCCTGGTCTGGAGCGGCGGGATTATGGGGTATGCCGGCATCGACCTCAGCACCGGCACGGCCATGATCGCCGCCGTGGTCATCGGCCTGGTGGTCGACAACACCATCCATTACCTGGCCCGCTACCGCCGCGAACGGCACCGGACCCCGGCCGAAGCCGTCCACGCCACCACCACCGGCACCGGCCGGGCGATGGTCATCTCCTCGGTCGTCCTCGTCCTCGGCTTCTGGACCGGCTGCTTCGGCAGCTTCAAGCCGACCGTCTATTTCTCCCTGCTGACGGGACTGACCATGATCGGCGCCCTGCTCAACGATCTGCTGGTTTTGCCGGCCTGCCTCCTCCTGACCGGCCGCTGGCTGCGGCAGGGGACTGCATGAGAGCCGTGTTTCTGGCCCTGGCGGCCGTCTTTTTGCTGACCGTTTCCGCACCGGCCGAGCAGGCCGCTCTGGCCAGCCGCTTCGCCGCGCTGCTCGATCCGGCTGCGGACCGCATCGTCCGGCGCGCCTGGGTTCCCAGCGCCGAGCAGCCGCAGGGGGAAGTGCGGCTCATCGCCCGCGGCGGAGCGCTGGTGATGCAGACGGCGCTCTCCAGCAAGGTGCTGCGGCGGGTAGCCGCCGCCATCAGCGAGAAGGAAGAGCGCTCCTGGCCCGAAGAGCGTGACGGCTTTGTCGACTCGCAGCGCTACCGGGAAACCCTGAGCAGGGCCGTGGAAGCGGTGCAGCGGGACAGCCGCGCCCACCCCCGGCCGGATCGCCGGCAGCAGCTGCTGATCGAGTTCGTGACCGCCGGCAGAAGCGCCCTCTATGCCATTTATCAGGCGGAGCTGAACGAGGGCGCGGAGGGGCTGGAGATCGCCGGGCGCCGGCTGCTCTTCATCGAGGGCGCCTCGCCCCTCTATGTGCGGGGCAATCTGGTGGAGATCGCCATGGACAGCTTTCACCTGGAGCGGGCCGAGGCCGAGCAGCTGATCGCCGCCCTCGCCCCGTAACCAACGAGCAATCCGGCTGCCCATGGACTGACGGGCCGCCCGAAAATGATGAGGTTGCATCATGAGACTGAGCGTTGCCACCAATTTCGACCCCTTGCTGATCGAAGGCATCAAGGACTACCCGGTGACCGAACTCTTCGGCAAACTGCGCGAGGACTTCGTCGGCGGCGGCCGAGCCCCCTACCAGCTGGCCAGGGTCTCCCGCCAGGCTCTCGCCCGCCACGTGCGCCAGGCCCGCGAGGCGGGGATCGGCTTCAACTACCTGCTCAATGCCTCCTGCCTCGGCAACCTGGAGATCACCCGCGAGGGACAGCGGGCCATCGACCGGCTGCTCGGCTGGGTGAACGATATCGGCGTCGAATCGGTCACCGTCGCCACGCCGCTGCTGCTCAAGACGATAAAGAGCCGCTATCCGCACCTCAAGGTACGCATCTCGGTCTTCGGCGGCGTCGACCGGGTGCGCAAGGCGCAGATGTGGGAGGAATTGGGGGCCGACTGCATCGTCCTCGACAGCATCCTGGTCAACCGCGAACTGGCGACCCTCGCCAGCATCCGCAAGGCGGTCCGCTGCGACCTGGAGCTGCTGGTCAACAACAACTGCCTCGCCGGCTGCGCCCTCTCTCCCGCGCACATGAACGCCCTCGCCCATGCCGGGCAGTCGCGGCACAAGAACAAGGGCTTTTTCCTCGACTGGTGCTTCCTCAAATGCACCGAGATGAAGCTGCGCGATCCGGTCAACTACATCCGCTCGGAGTGGATCCGCCCCGAGGACCTGCCGGTCTACGAGGAGCTGGGGTACGACCTGTTCAAGATCGCCGAGCGCGACATCCCCACCGAGGTCATGCTCCGGCGGGTGAAGGCCTACGCCGAGCGCCGCTACGACGGCAACCTCCTCGACCTGATCCAGGCCTATGGTTTCAAGGGGGTCAGCCGGGACCACCGCTACTACCGCCACGGCCTCCTCTGGCTGCTGCGCTACCTGATCCGGCCGGGACTGGTCAACCCGCTGCGCATGCTGCCGCTCAAGCGCCTGGCCGAGCTGCGCGGCATGACCCAACCGGTGGCGGGCGAAGCGCCGGTCTATATCGACAACCGGGCGCTGGACGGTTTCATCGAACGCTTCCGCCGGGAAGGATGCCTCGGTGCCGACTGTGAGGAGTGCCGCTGGTGCCACGAGTTCGCCGCGAAGGCGGTGCGCATCAACGCCGCCAGCCGTGCCGAGGCGCTGGCCGCCTACGAGGAGCTCTTCGCCTCGATGCACGACGGCAGCATGTGGCGCTACTTCCGGTCCGGGAAAAAATCCCGGACCGCAAAAGGATGAGCAGGCGATGCGCTCCCGGTTCGACCTCAAAATCCGCGACCACCTCGACCGGCCGGAGAGGAAGCGGCACTACAACGAGCTGCACTTCTCCGAGGCCGCCAGCCGCTACGACTTCGCCACCCGAGCCATGTCCCTCGGGCGCGACGGCGCCTGGAAGCGGGCCCTGGTCGCCGCCCTGCCGGAGCTGGCGGCGCCCCGCTGCCTCGACCTGGCCTGCGGCACCGGCGACATCGCCTTTCTCCTCGCCCGGCGTTATCCCGAAGGGGCCATCCTCGGCCTCGATCTGGCCGAGCCGATGCTGGCGATCGCCCGCCGCCGCAACCGCTTTCCCCGGGTCAGCTTCGCCCGGGGGGATCTGGGCGCGACCGGGCTGGAGGCCGCCAGCTTCGATCTGGTCACCGGCAGCTACGCCATCCGCAACGCCCCGGAGCTCGGCGCCGCCCTCGACGAAATCCGCCGCGTCCTCAAGCCCGGAGGCATCGCCGCCTTCCTCGACTTTTCCAAGCCGGCCTCCCCCTTCTGGCAGCGACTCCAGTACCGGCTGCTCAAGAACTGGTGCGGACTGTGGGGGCTGCTGCTGCACGGCAACGCCGAGGTCCACGGCTACATCGCCGCCAGTCTTCGGGCCTATCCCGACCGCCAGGAACTGCGCGGGCTGCTGCGCCGCCACGGTTTCGCCTGCATGGCCGGGCGCCGCTTCTACGGAGGCCTGCTCGAAATGCTGGTGGTGCGCAAGGGCCTGGACCCGGCAGATGAAGTGCGCGCCTGCTGATTTGTTGCGGATATCGACGCAGACTGTGCGCGTGGCCTGACAGGCGCACGAGGCCCGAGGAAGCGATCCCTCGGGCCTTGTTTCTGGTGCGCCGGGTGCGGCGCGCGGCACGTGAGCGCAACTCGCTGTACAGGGCGTAGCGCTTCCGGTAAAAGCAGTAAATCCCCCCATCGAAAATAGGGGAAATCCCCCATGGATTTTTCCTTTGTTTGCGGTAGCTTTATTGCCTGAATTTAATATTTCGAGCAGGGGAGGCAGGGACATGGCAAAGCGAACCGAAGTCTGGCAGCGTTGCGGGGCAATCCTTGTTTTATCCCTCGCCCTGTTGTTGGCCGGGATCGTCCCGGCACACGTCTCTCCGGATGACCCTGAAAGAGGAGCCTGGTCGGTCGGGCAGAAAGCGGAGGTTTCGCCATGAAAAAGTCAGTCCTTCTCCTGTTCGTTCTGGCCGCCGCGGCCGCCCTGACCCTGGCCGGCTGCGGTGGCGGCGGCGGATCCTCCTCTTCGACCCCGGTCGACCTGGATGGCGACGGTGTGGTCCACGCTCTGGACGCCTTTCCCGACGATCCGGCCGCCTCGGTGGATACCGACGGCGACGGTTTTCCGGATGCCTTCAACGCCAACGCCACAACCGAGCAACTGGCCGCCACCACCCTGACCCTCGATG
>DASPGW010000306.1 GCA_035620395.1 Desulfuromonadales bacterium
GCCGGAGAGGGGCAACTCGCGCTCCAGCCCCTGCGCCCGCGCCTGGCAGAGCGCCGCCAGGGGGCAACGGGGGCAGTCGGGGTTCTTCGGCGTGCAGAGGGTCGCTCCCAGGTCCATGATCGCCTGGGCGTAGTCGTGCGGCCGATCAGCGGGGGTGAGCACCTCGGCCCAGGCCCAGAGCTTTCTCTCGGCGGCCGGTCCGCGGGGGTCCTCGGCCAGGGCGAAGAGACGGCAGAGCACGCGGCGGACGTTGCCGTCGAGGATCGGTGCGGGGATGTCGAAGGCGATAGAGAGAATCGCCCCGGCGGTGCTCCGCCCTCCCCCGGGGAGCGCCTGCAACGCTGCGAGGTCGGCGGGGAAAGTGCCACGGTGGCGCTCCACCACCGCCCGGGCCGCGGCGTGCAGGTTGCGGGCGCGCAAGTAGTAGCCCAGCCCGGCCCAGAGTTCGATGACCTCTTCGACCTTATCTTGGGCCAGCGCCTCGACCGTCGGATACGCCACCAGAAAGCGCTCGTAGTAGGGGATCACCGAACTAACCCCGGTCTGCTGCAGCATGATCTCCGAGAGCCAGATGCGGTAGGGGTCTCGGGTACGGCGCCACGGCAGGTCACGTCCCTCCCGGCCGTACCAGGCGAGGAGACAGCGGGCGGCCTCGGCGGGTGCAAAGGGAAAATCAGGCATAGACTTTTGCAGACTTAACCTATTTCCCGTAGCGCCGCCAGCGTCTTTTCCATCTCCTCGGGGGTGCCGATGGTGATGCGCAGGCCATGCACCAGCGCCGGGTCGGAGAAGTGGCGCACCAGGATGCGGCGTGCATAAAGCGCCTCGTAGACCCGCTTGCCGTTGCGGTCGGGCGGAGTGGCGAAGACGTAGTTGCCGCTCGAGGGGATGACCCCGTAGCCGATCACCCGCAGTTCGGTGCTGAACCAGTCGCGGGTCTCGCGGATGCGGCGGACGCAGGCACGGAAGTACTCCTGGTCGCGCAGGGCGGCGACGGCCGCCACCTGCGCCAGGCGATCGAGGTTGTAGTGGTCGCGGATCTTGTTGAGAGCGGCGATCACCTCGGGCCGGGCGATGGCCAGCCCCAGGCGCATCCCGGCCAGGGAATAGCTCTTGGAGAAGGTGCGGGTGACGACGACGTTCCCGTGCTTGCGTACCAGCTCCAGGGCATTCTCGTCGGCGAAGTCGGCGTACGCCTCATCAACCACCAGCACCCCGTCGACCCGCCCGGCCAGTTCCTCTATGAAGGAGAGCGGGCAGGCGAACCCGAGCGGCGCGTTGGGCGTGGTGAGAAAAAAGAGCTTGCCGGCGTAGCGCGCGGGGAAACCGTCGAGCTCCCAGCGGCCGGGAATCAGCCCGAAGGTCTTCACCCGCGCCCCCTGGATTTCGGCCAGCGTCGAGTAGTAGGAATAGGAAGGGTGGACGTAGGCGATCTCCTCCCCCTCGCCGACGAAGGCGCGGATGAGGTTGTTGAGCAGCTCGTCCGAGCCGTTGGCCATGATCACCCAGGAGGGGTCGAAGCCGTAGAGCCGCGCCGCCTCGTCGCGCCCTGCGGCACTCGCCGCATCCGGGTACTTGCGCAGGCTTTCGCCGGCACCGCCGACCTCGGCAAGGATCGCCTCGCGCACTCGCGGCGACGGCGGGTAAGGGTTCTCGTTGGTGTTGAGCTTGATCCAGGCCTGTTCGTCCTTCGGCTGAAACCCGGGGACGTAACCTGCCATGGTGCGGATGTTGGGTCTGAGCGGCAGCATAAACACCTCAATAGGTTTCCAGAATCTCGTACAGCGTATTCCGCTTGGCCGGGATGAAGCCGGCGCCCCGGGCAAGCTCGATGATCTCCTCGATCGAAAGGCGGAAAGAACAGCCGGCGGCCGCCACCACGTTCTCCTCGAGCATCGTGCCGCCGAGGTCGTTGGCGCCGAAAAAGAGGGCCACCTGTGCCATCATCGCCCCTTGGGTGACCCAGCTCGCCTGGATGTTCCCGATGTTGTCGAGGACGAGGCGCGAGAGGGCAAGGACCTTGAGGTACTCCACTCCGCTCGCCGTCTCGCCGCCGAGTTCGGTGTTGGCGGGCTGGAAGGTCCAGGGGATGAAGGCGGTGAAACCGCCGGTCCGTTCCTGGATCTCGCGCACCCGGAAGAGGTGCTCGACGATGTCCGCCGGCTTCTCCCGGCTGCCGAACATCATGGTAGCCGTGGTGCGCATCCCCAGGGCGTGCGCCTCCTCCATCACCGCCGCCCAGTCGCGCCAGCCGATCTTGTTGGGGGAGATCTCTTTCCTGACTTCGTCGACCAGCAGTTCGGCGCCGCCGCCGGGGACCGAGGCGAGCCCCGCCACCTGCAGCCGGCGCAGACACTCGGCCATGGAGAGCCCGGAGAGCCTGGCAATGTGGATGACTTCGGCCGGCGACAGCGAATGGATCTGCACCGCCGGGAAGCTCGCCCGGATGCGCCGGAAGATCTCCTCGAACCACTCGATCTTCAGGTCGGGGTGCA
>DASPGW010000307.1 GCA_035620395.1 Desulfuromonadales bacterium
CCCCTCCCAGCTCTCCGGCGGCCAGCGGCAGCGGGTGGCGCTGGCCCGGGCGCTGGCGGTGGAGCCGAAGGTGCTGCTGCTCGATGAGCCCTTCGGGGCGCTCGATGCCAAGGTGCGCCTGGAACTGCGCCGCTGGCTGCGCCGCCTGCACGACGAGATTCATGTCACCAGCGTCTTCGTCACCCACGACCAGGAAGAGGCCTTAGAGGTGGCCGACCAGGTGGTGGTGATGAACCAGGGGACAATCGAGCAGGTCGGCACGCCGCAGGCGGTCTGGGATACGCCCGCCAATCCCTTCGTCTACAGCTTTCTCGGCAACGTCAACCTCTTCCACGGCCGTATCCACGGCGGCCAGGCGATGGTCGAGAACGTGCGGCTCTGCGTGCCGGAACTCAAAGGGGCCGCCGACCAGAGCGTCGTCGCCTTCGTCCGTCCCCATGAACTGGAGGTGAGCCGTACCCCCTATGGTCCGGATGATCTGCAGGCGCAACTGCGCCATGTCCAGGGCACCGGCGGACTGATCCGGCTCCAGCTTGAGCGCGTCGACAACCGGGAGTCGATCGAGGCGGAGATTACCCGCGAGCAGTTTCGGGAGCTGGCCCTGGAGCCCGCGGACCTGGTCTACCTCCGGCCAAAGGCGATGCGCGTCTTCGTCGAAGGCGGGGCGCTCGATTACCAGATCTGAGCAGCGCGCCGACTGCGGAGAAGGGGGTATCCATGAGCCAGTTGACCCCTCCCGGGAAGATCCAGGTTGCCAGCCTTCATCAGTCTTCGTTGGGATATAGCGGCGCCGGTGTAAGGAAAATTCCTATTCGTGGCAAAAAGTCCATCGGAACTACCAATTGGCTTGTCCGGAGAAAAGCACCTATCATTCTTGTCCCATGCAACCTTGCCGGGTGAACGGCGCTGTCGGGAACGCTCCTCTCGTATTCCTGGCGCACGGGATTCGGCAAGGATGGTCGGTTAAACTCAACGGGACGGAGGAAACAGATGGTCAGATGTGTTCAATTTTTGGTGGCGCTCGGGGTGGTGCTGGCAGTGGCCGCGCCGACGCTCGCCGCCGGGGAGGCCGCGACCGCCGCGACTGCTGAAGACACCCTGGTGGTGGATCGGGAGAGCCGCGAAATCCGCTTTACAGCCACCGTCACCCGCGACGACTCCGCCGCGGCAGTCAAGGACTGGGGCACCCGTGGCCAGGCCTGGATCGGCACCAGGGGAGGCAAGGCAGAAAAGTTCTTCATTTTCACCACCGATGTGGATCGGGCTGCGATCGATCAGGCGGTCCGGGACCTGGGCGTGAAGTCCCTCCGCCAAATCCCGAAAGAGGGATGGGAGAAGCATCAGGGATTCAAGGCGACCACGACCCGCGAGGACTACCTGGACGGTGACCCGATGATCGCCAGCATCCGCTTCGAAAAAGACGGCCGGCCGACGGTCATGGCGCTAGATGAACTCATCGAGGAGAAGGTCGCGGTGGGAGACGCCGGCGTGGTCAAGCCCTACACGCCGCACTGGGTTTATCACGGCACCGGCGAGGCGATTCGCTACCCATCGGGATGCATCCTCTGCCCTTCAGACTGCTTTGGCGGCATCATCACCGACAACTCCCTGCCGCTGCTGACCATGAACCAGTACAAAGTCGATTGGAGCAAAATGCCCCCAGTCGGCACCAAGGTAGAGATTGTACTGAAATCGATCCACTAGCCCGCCCGACAGTCCTCTGCCGACAGGCTGAAAAAAGTTCCAATAACCTCCGATGTGAGAGCCAAACAAATGAAAGGCCGATTTCCTTGAGGGAATCGGCCTTTTTGCTAGTGTCTCAGCCTTTACTCTAAAAAGCCCACCCGAATAAGTCTGCCAAGAAAAGAACTTGAAGGTTCGAGTCCGATCCGGGGCCTTGGCGAGGCGACGCTCAAGGTCTGTTTCGGTAAACTCCACTGGCCAAACACTCTCAGCAATTCTCAGGTACCAAGGTATATTAGAAACAGCCTCTAGCTGGGGGCGTTCTACGCCATTTTTTGCCAAACGCCTTGCTGGACCAAAGTTCCCCCCATGCAAGGCAAAGGAGACCAGCCGTGGCTTAGCTACAATTGTCGGAACATGTGCAGGTCAGCCCTTGGGCTTTGCCGAAGGCCTCCCGACCCTCTTTCCACGTGAACCAAGCGATCAGTAGCGCGCCGACGGCATCAAGGCTGCCGATGCCGGTCAATTCAAATCCGGCGCTGGCGATCAGCAAGACCACCGAGAGGTAAAGGCAAGCCTTGGAGCAAGCTGCGTCGGCCAGGATCGCCTGGGAGTTCAAGATCGTCCCGACCCGGGTCTTGTGGTAAATCAGCAACCACATGAACGACATGGATGCCAGGGAGACGACGATCCCCCACAGCGTTGTTTCCGGTTTATGCTGTTGCACAAGATTGAGCCCCGCCATCAGGACCAAGCCGGCCGTCAGGGCGTAGAAGGCCCCACCAGTAATACGCAAGGCCCTCTGCTCGAAGGAATCCCGGGTTTCGCCCTGGTTGTTCCGGATGCGGCGGATCATGTGCCAGATGCCAACCGCCGAGATAACCTCAATAAAGGAATCGACTCCGAAGCCGAATAGTGCCAGGGTCTCGTCAGCACCACCCAGCACCATGGAAACGAGCCCCTCCACGAAGTTGTAGCCGATGGTGAGAATGGCCAGGAGATTGGCCCTGGTGATAAGCTTGTCACGCTCGATCTGCTTCATATCAAGCAGTTCCCTTCCGATACCAGAGAGATGCCACCATCCCGTAGATGCAATTGAGCCCGATTACAACAATTGGTGTGATCATACCAAAACCCAGCCCCAGCACCCCCTTGCCCATCCCCGGCAGGACCAGGAAGAGCATCATGGCCGACGGCGGAAGACTCAAGAGGCAGCCGCGCAGCAGGACCTTTTTCCGCAGAAGCGGCAGCAGAAGCAAAAGCATCCAAATGCCGCCCCAAACCATCCTCTGGCAGAGCCAGGGGGCAGTGAACTCGGGTTTCATGGTCAGACCGATCAAATCGCTGACGCCAACCTTCCCCATGAACCAGATATTGAAACTGTCAACCAGGCCGCCCAGTGCGCCGCCGGCGAAGGCAGCGCTGATTTTCCGGATCATGGTGAAACTCCTTGCGACGTGGTGGTGAAGATATGGTGGAGCCCCTCCTGGAGGAGATTCTCCACATGGCTGTCGTCCAGCGAGTAGTAGACGATCCGGCCAGCCTTCCTGTATTTGACTACCCGCAAGGAGCGGAGAAGTCGCAGTTGATGGGAGACGGCCGACTTGGTGGTACTCAAGAGGCTGGCAATGTCGCAAACACAGAGTTCTTCCAGTGAAAGGGCTTGAAGGATGCGGACCCGGGTGGGATCACCGAGTACCCGGAAAGTTTCGGCAAGTCGGAAAAAGATTTCTTCCGGAGGCATGGCATTTCTGACGGCGGCGACCTTTGCCTCGTCAATGAGAGTGATTGAGCAGATGGCGTTTTGGGGCACTGACTACCTCCATTGTTGAGCAATCGTTCAACTGTTATGATAGGCGCGACCCACTTTCCTGTCAATGTCTGATTCACACCGCAAATCCCCTGGTCCCGAAATGTAAGAGTTAAGCAGGGGCGGCGGTCTAAATTGTCACGACTTCCAGAACAGCAAAAGCCCACCTCGCGGTTCGGGTGGGCTTGTCTGCTATGCCAGCAATCTTAAGACAAAAAGTACCGCTTATTTACGGATAATCCTTCGGTGAGGTGTCCCTGGAACCCGTCCGGAAGCCTCCGCGGCGGCGGAGCATCCGCGTTTGTTCACTGCGCGAGCCCGATCTGTTTCATGAACTCGCCGTTGTCCCAGAACAGGTACTCCTCGAACATGATGCCGTCCTTATTCCAATGGCCGATCGTCGCCATCGGGATTCGGTAGGCCTTTCCGGTCGGCTGGATGGTCTTCCCGTCGGGAAGAACCATCGGCTTTGTGAACGTACCCTCGAGCCAGCCGGTCACCGCAGTCCACTCGCCGTCCGCGGTGCCGAACCGGACCGGGTGCTCCAGGATGCGGTTGTCGGGCGCGAATGTGAACATGACCTTCAGGTCCTCGATGTGCTTCTCGAGGCCCTTTGTCGTATGGCCGTCGGGCCAGTGCACGACCACGTCCTTGGTGTGGCTCTTGTGGAAGTCCTGCCACTGTTGGCCAGTGTACACGCGGAAGTCGAGATCGTCGAAGTTCGCGAGGTTCCTCGCGAGTTCGGGGGGGACGCCCTCGACCTTCGGAGCGGGCTCGCCAGCCTTCGTTCCGGGCCACTTGTTCTTGTCGGCGGCCACGGCGGGGGAACCGCCGAGCAGCGCGCCAATGAGGCTCGCGCCGAGCGCAAGCATAATGATACGGGTCGTCTTCGTCATGGCTTAGCTCCTTTCCTGTTTTTTCCCGCTTTGTGGGTGGCCGATGGCCTATTCACCGGCCGCTGCAATTCCGGAAAAAGCCCACTTGAAATATAGCATTTTCTGCGAGAGCCGGGTGTCGCTGACGAGACGCTGGTGACTTGTTGATGTCCTGACTGCGCTTCGATCATCTCCGGATAACGCCCCCTCTCGATCGACCAGGCGTTTCAGACCGGTCGTCCCCGGGATTGGCTTGAAGATGTACGGAGGTATGCAAAAATGCCGTTGACGCGTGAAGCGCCCGGCGATCTCCGGCATCACCCTATTTCAGAGACTCGGTGAAAAAGGCTGTGAGTTTGTGCATGCAGGAGGATGCGACTGTGACGGAGCGGTTGACAAAGCCATTCGGAATTTGCTAGAAAGGGGGGCCTGAATTTTTCGCATTCATTGAATTAACGGAGGAAAAGTTGTTTTTTAATCCGCATTGGGGCCGACGCACCTTTCTCAAGGCGTCGCTGCTTACAGTTCTTGCCGTTGGCAGCGGTCACGTCGCCTGGGCCCGGGAGCTGCTCGAGGATGGGCTGCCGCCGGGGAAAATCTCCCTCTACAATACCCACACCAGCGAGAGGCTGGCCGTCACCTACCGAGACCGGACGGGGGAATACGACCTGGCGGCTCTGGATGAGATCAACTGGCTGCTTCGCTGTCATCACTCCGACGAGGTGCATGAAATCGATGTCCGGACCATCGAATTTCTCAGCCTGGTCGACCAGAAGCTGGGCGGCAACCGCGACTTCCATGTCATATCCGGCTACCGCTCTCCCGCCTACAATGAGAGGCTGCGGCAGGAGGGGAGGGGGGTGGCCAAACGCAGCCTGCACGTCCAGGGTAAGGCGATCGATGTCCGCGTTCCGGGCGTCAAGCTGGCCAATCTGCGGCGGGCCGCCCTGAGCCTGCAGTATGGCGGAGTCGGTTATTACCCAAGCACGGGCTTCGTTCACCTCGACTCCGGGGATTTCCGTACCTGGTAAACTGATTCACAGAGCGTTTAAAAAGCCGTCCTGGTTTTCGGGGCGGTTTTTTTTGCGCCGGGTGCCCGCTCTCCCCGAATTTACTCTTGTTTTTCCATTTCATAGTAGGTGTGTACCGGCAGGATCTCGCCGCTGGCGATCGCCGCTTTCACGGCAAGAACCAGCTCCCTGATCTCGGCGAGCTGCGGCTCTGTGAGGCCGGGCTTCGGCATGGCGGCGCCGGGTTGCAGGTAGGCGGGATCGCGAACGAAATTGACGAAGTAACCGGCTTCGAGCTTCTCCATCGCCAGCAGGAGGTCGGGCGCGAAAGCGAAGGGGTTGTCCCGTCCGGGCTCGGCCGCAATTGTCCGGAACTCGCCAAGCGGGTGACAGGCGAAGCAGGGCAGCAGGATGGTGCTGGCAGCGAAGCGTTCCCGCAGCGAGGTCGGAACGGGGGTGGGGATGAAGTCGAGAGGCTTCTCCCGGTAGAGGCGGCTGTGACAGTCGTAGCAGTCGTAGCCGGCCCACAGCTCGCCGCGGAAGCGATCGGCCGGCGACTTGGTCCAGGCGACCTGGCCCAGGTAGTCGGCAACGGCATCCGCCTCGGCCGGCTGCAGGCTCGGTCGAGCGTTGGGCGAAGTGAAGTTCAGCATGGCAATGTCGGTGATGGCCGGCCGTAGCCGGTAGGGAGCGCGAAGGTAGGCCTCCAGCCACCCCTTCTCGTACTTGTAGCGCTTCCAGGTGAGGCTGGGAGCGCGGGCGGCGCCGAACCCCTCGATGCTGTGGCAGCCGCGGCAGCGGGCCGCCTTCACCAGCTGGCGGCCGACCTCCAGCTGGTCCTCGATGTCGCCGAGCTTGACGGCCCTGGTTTTCCGGGGCTGTTTTTTTTTCTGCCGTTTTGCCGCCTCGGCGGGGTCGGCGTTGAGCCGGTCCCGCAGCTCGCAGCAGGTCTGGGCATCGCCGCAGGCGGTGACCTTGATGACGTCGGCGTCGCCGAAGAAACCGTCTTCGATCAGGATGCTCTGCAGCTCGTAGTCGACCAGCAGCCAGCTCTTTTCCGGGATGCCGCGGAACAGCTCCTTGCCGCCGAAGACATCGATCCTGTTGCGGCATTCGAGGGTTGCCTCGCGAGAATCGCCGTAGGCCAGGGTAACCCAGGCAATCTCTCCACTCTCCGTGACCTTCTTGTCGAGAAAGAGCACATGGTTGAAATAGGGGACCCCGGGGCGCCCCTCGGAAACGAGGGCGAAAGCGTCGGCATGGCAGCAGAGCAGCAGCAGGAAGGTCAAAAACAGGCGCATAATCGACTCCACAGGCAGAAGAAAAGGTATTCATCTATAGCAGATATCCCCGCCGATGCAATCAGCCCCTCCCCCCTTCAGGCGTAATGGCCGCGAAACTGAAACATTCCGTTGCATGAAACAGGATGTTTCAGTTTCGCGGTTGGTCCGCGCCTCCCTGCGGCCAGTGCGTCGGCGCAAGCTGACTGGTTGTCGGGTGCAACAAGATGTTTCACCCGATCGATGACCAGGTCGGCTTAAAATTATTAGAGCCGGCGAATTCAGGGGCTTTGGAAGGGAACGGGTGCATGGCATATATATTGAAAGTAAAATATTCAGAAACATGAAACCAGTTGCGCACAAGCGCACCAGGCAACGATGGGAGGTTCAATCATGAAAAATGCCGGGAAACTGCTCGCCTGCTTCACCCTGATGATCTTTGCCGCGACCGCCGCTCTGGCGGCGCAGGGGGGGAATCCCAAAAAAGGGAAATACCTCTACAAGAAGGAGTGCAAGGCTTGCCACGATGCCGGGGGCGAAGGCGGGAAGCTGACTCCGCTGTCGAAGACCCAGGCGCAGTGGGACCGCTTCTTCGAGAAGGACAAGCACAAGAACAAGCCGGAAGCGTTCAAGAAGTTCTCCGATCAGGATGTCAAGGACATCCAGCAGTTTCTGTTTGATCATGCCGCCGACTCGGACCAGCCCGAGACCTGCGGTTAATCTGTGTATTTTTTGAGGAGGCAATACATGCGCAAGTTGTTTGCACTGCTGTTGATGGTCCTGCTCATCGCCCCTGCCACGGCGCTGGCCATCGACGATGCCAGGACCATCGAGGATCTGCGCAAGCAGATCGAAGAGCTCAGCACCCAGCTCGAGGATATCTCCGGCCGGGTCGACAAGACTGAGAAGAAGAGCGCCCTCGACCGCATCAACTGGTACGGCGACCTGCGGGTCAAGGCCGACACGCTGCATTACAAGGACGTCACCTTCGCGCCCGGCCTGCTGGTCGATTTCGACAACTTCGGCGCCCAGGTGATTTCGGGAGCCTTTGGCGATCCGGCGAACCCGGCCTCACCCATCGGCAAGATGCTCGCCGCCAATCCCGACCTGGCTACCGCTTTCGGCCTGGGACTGCTGCGTGGGGTCGGCCCCTTCGCCCTGGCCCCGAAGAAGACCTCGGACATCAACAACGACATCCTCTACACCACCCGCCTGCGGCTCGGCATGAAGGCGAAGGTCTGGGACAACGTCGATTTCGCCGGTCGGCTGCTGATGTACAAGAACTGGGGCGACTCCACCGGCGTCAAGGTCTTCGATTCGTGGAGCTCCTTCACCATGGACGGCACCAACAGCGGCAATACCACCGGCGACTGGCTGCGGGTGGAGCGGGCCTACTTCGACTGGAAGGACATCGGCGGCAGTCCCTTCTACCTCTCCATCGGCCGCCGTCCCTCCACCTACGGCCCCCCCAGCCAGTTCCGCGAGAACGAGCTGCGCGGCGGCACCCCCTCCGGGCACCTGGTGAATTTCAACTTCGACGGCATCACCGTCGGCTACAAGCTCTCCGAACACACCGGCGTCGAAGGCCAGACCGTCCGCTTCTGCTACGGCCAGGGCTTCGAGTCCGAGCACGGCAACGGCGAGCTGTTCAACGAGATCAGCACCAAGGATACCCACCTCGGCGGCTTCAACGTCGATGCCATCAACAACGGCACCCACTTCCTGCAAATGACCCTGTTCCGGGCCGAAGACGTCAATGACGGCTTCAAGGGGCTGATCGCCTTCCCGACCCAGCTCGCCGGCTTCTTCGCGCCGACCATGTTCCAGGACCTGCAGAAGTTTCCGACCTTCAACTTCGTGACCCGGGTGCAGCCGAGCACCAACATCGGCGACATGAATCTCGGCGGCATCGGCTACGTCTTCGAGGGGGAGAGCGGGATCAACGCCTTCGCCTCCGGCGGCTGGACCCAGATGGAGCCCAACGGCAAGGCGGGCATGTTCGGCGGCATGGGCTCCGACGCCGTTTTCGAGGCCCGGCTCAATGCCGATCAGACCGAGATCATCCTGGTGCCCGCCCGGGCCGAAGAGGACAAGGATCGGCACGGCTTCTCCGTCTATACCGGCGTGCAGATTCCTGCCCCCCTGGGCAAGTTCGGTGTGGAGTACAACTACGGCTCCCGCTACTGGATGCCCTTCACCCAGGCGCAGGACGACGTGGTCGGCAGCAAGCTGGCGACCCGCGGCCACGTCGGCGAGGCCTATTACATCTTCGACATCAATCCGAACATGTTCATCAAGGTCGGCGGCATCTACTACGACTACAAGTACAGCAACAGCGGCACGCCGGTCGGCAAGCCGCAGAAGATCGAGGACATCCAGGACGGCACGGCCTTCTCGATGCTCCCCGTGGTCGACGACGCCTGGGACGGCTACGCCTCCCTGACCGTCAAGTTCTAAACCGCAACGCTGCAATCCGCGGGGAGAGGAGGACACCTCCTCTCCCCCTTCGCGGTGCTAGACATGTATATATTCGCATCAATGGAAGGAGATTGACGTGGCACGCCTGATCGAGAAAAAGCTGAGCCGCCGCCGCTTCCTTGGCCTCTCCACCTGCGCCCTGGCCGGTGTGGCGGTCGGTTCGCAGGTCAAGGTCCTGCGGGCGTTGGCCAAAACGGGCGAGATCGGAGAGGTGACCACCCTGCCGGGTAAGGACGTCTTTACCAGTTGCGGGATGTGCGTCAACAAGTGCGGGGTGATCGCCCGGGTGCGTGACGGGGTGATCCACAAGCTCGATCCGAATCCCCATTTTGCGGCCAAGAGCCGCGCCATGCTCTGCGCCCGCGGCAACGCCGGGGTCAAGGTGGTCTACGATCCCGACCGCCTCAAGTATCCCCTGATCCGGGTCGGTGCGCGCGGCGAGGGGCAATGGCGGCGCGCCTCCTGGGAAGAGGCCCTCGACGAGGTGGCGAAACAGATGAACGCCGTGGCCGAGAAGTACACCCGGGCCGGCGTGATGTTCGCCTCCACCGAGGGGACGTTCCAGGAGCACTTCTTCATGCAGCTTGCCGAGTGCTTCGGCTCGCCCAACACGGTGCGCCACCCCACGCTCTGCCTGTCGTCGAACATCCAGGGCTTCGGCGCGACCTTCGGCACCAACCCCACTCCCGACGTGCTGGGCGCCGACTACATCATCATGAGCGGGGCGAACCGCAGCGAGGCGCTGATCACTCCCGACTCCATCGACATGCTCAAGGGGGACGGGGGCCACCGCAAGCTGGTCTATCTCGACCCGCGTTTCACCAAGACGGCGGCCAAGGCCGACGAGTGGTACCCGATCCGGCCGGGGACCGACATGGCCTTCATCCTGGCGATGATCCACGTCATCGTCAAGGAAGAGCTCTACGCCAAAAACTTTGTCGAGACGATGACCGTCGGCTTCGACCGGCTGGTCCCCCACATCGAGCCGTATACCCCCGAGTGGGCCGCCGCCGAGTGCGACATTCCGGCCGCCGACATCCGCCGGATCGCCCGCGAATTCGCCGCCGCCGCGCCGAAGGCGGTCTACTATCAGGGGCGCCGCTCTTCCTTCTTCGCCAACGACACCCAGATGCGCCGGGCCATGGCCATCCTCAACGCGGTGGTTGGCAACTGGGACGTCGAGGGCGGGATGCTCCCCAACCGCAGCATCGCCCTGAACAAGCACGACTACCTCGCCCCCTGGTACGACGACGTCCCGGGGCGCCTCGACGAGGGGGCCGTCACCTACCTCTCGGAGAAGGACGGCTCCTGGCCGATCTTCCGCGACCGGGTCCTGGCGGGCAAGCCCTATCCGGTCAAGGGGATGCTGGCCTACAAGCAGAACGTGCTCGCCTCGGTCCCCAACCGCGCCAAGAGCCTGAAGATGATGGAGCAGATGGACTTCATCTGCACCATCGACATCACCATGAGCGACACCGCCTGGTATTCGGACGTGGTGCTGCCCGAGGCGACCTACCTGGAGCGCCTCGACCCGCCGGAAGTGCTCGGCGGCATCGTGCCGGTAGTCGCCTTCCGGCAGCCGGCGATCGAGCCGATGTTCGAGAGCAAGCCCTGCCTCTGGATCATGCAGGAGCTGGCCAAGCGGCTCGGCGAGGAAATCGCCGAAACCTTCGATTTCACCATGGAGGAGCACATCGAGCACATGGTGCAGGCCAACCCGAAAATACTGGAAGACCTCAGGACCAAGGGGGTCTATCTGGAGGCGGAGCAGCCGGTCTACGGGGCAACCTACGGCCAGCCGCTCAAGACCAAGAGCGGCAAAGTGGAGATCTATTCGGAGAAGTACGCGGAGAACGGCCTCGATCCGCTTCCCGTCTACACCCCGCCGGAGGCCGTCCCCGCCGGCAAGTACCGGCTGCTCGTCGGCCGCCATGCCTACTTCACCCACGGCACCACGGCGAACAACCCCTACCTGCACGACATCATGCCGGAGAACACCCTGTGGCTCAACCCCCGGGAGGCGGACCGCCTGGGGCTGACGAACGGGCGGCTGGTCAGGGTGCGCAGCGCCGTTGGCGAAGAGACCCTGAAGCTGGAGGTGACGGAGAAGATCCGGCCCGACAGCGTCTACCTGGCGCACGGTTTCGGCGTCCTCTCCAAGGGGCTGACCAATGTCTACGGAAAGGGGGGGTGCGACGCCGCCCTGATCGAGGAGAAGACCTGCCCGATCTCCGGCAACGTCGCTATGCACGAGACGTTCGTGGAGGTTTTCCCGGCCTGAAAACAAAAGCGATCTCACGCAAAGGCGCAAAGCACGCAAAGAAAACCTCCAAGGGCTTTTGATTCCTTGGCGATCTTTGCGTCTTGAGCGAGCGAAGCGAGCGGGCGTGAGACAGATTTTCCAAGGAGTTTTTATGAAAAACAAGCGATTAGCCATCGTGCTCGATACCCGCAGGTGTATCGACTGCAAGGCCTGCACGGTGGCCTGCAAGGCGGAAAACCGCGTCCCGCTGGGGCGCAACAACTACCGCAACTGGGTCGACGAGGAGGCGCTGCGCGGCGCCTACCCCAACCTCGGCCAGAGCTTCACGCCGAGCCAGTGCCAGCACTGCGCCAATCCCCCCTGCGCCCATGTCTGCCCCACGCACGCCACCGAGGTCAATCCGGACGGCATCGTCCACGTCGTGGACAAGAAGTGCATCGGCTGCAAGTACTGCCAGACCGCCTGCCCCTACAACGCCCGTTACTACAACGAGGAGATCGGGGCGGTGGACAAGTGCACCTTCTGCGCGCACCGGGTCTACGAAGGGCGCCTGCCGGCCTGCGTCGAGACCTGCCCGACCAAGGTGCGGGTCTTCGGCGACATCAACGACCCGAACAGCGAGGTTTCCAGGCTGCTGGCCAAGTACCCTTCGCGGGTCCTCAAGCCGGCGCAGGGCACCAAACCGCATCTGTTCTATCTGATCTGACGGAGAATGCCATGCTCGCAATCCTGAAACACCGTCCAAGCTCGCGCCTGTGGTTCTCCCTGCTCGGCATCGGGATGATCGTCGGGGCCATCGGCGTGGTGAACGTCCTGCTCAAGGGGCACGGCCACGTCTACAACGTGAGCCGGGAGATCCCCTGGGGGATTCTCATCTCCACCTACGTCTTCCTCGTCGTCTCCAGCACCGGTCTCTGCCTGATCTCGAGCCTCGGGCACGTCTTCGGCATCGAGAAATTCGAGTTCTTCGGCAAGCGGGCCATCCTGCTGGCCATCCTGACCCTGCTCTGCGGCTTCGGTACCATCGCCATGGAGCTCAATCACCCGCTGCGCATGGCGCTCTATGCCGTCATCAGCCCCAACTTCACCTCCGCCATCTGGTGGATGGGGACCCTCTACGGCCTCTACCTGGTGCTGCTGTGCGGCGAGTTCTACTTTCTGATGAAGGGGATGCACAAGGGGGCCTTCACCATGGGGATGCTCGGCTTCATCGCCGCCGTCTCCGCCCACTCCAACCTGGGGGCCGTCTTCGGCCTGCTGGAGGCCCGTCCCTACTGGTACGGCCCCTTCCTCCCCCTCTACTTCATCCTCTCGGCGCTGGTCTCAGGCGGGGCGATCATCAGTCTCCTCGTCTACTTCCACCACAAGGAGAGCGGCGAACTGATGCCGCAGCGGTACGGGGAATTCATGGACACCCTCGGGCGTCTGCAGGCCTTGTTCCTGATGATCCTCATCTTCTTCGTGATCTGGAAGATCATCCCCGGCCTCTACGGCCGGCCGCCCGAGAAATACGAGGCGACCATGGCGGTGCTCTTCGGTCCGCTCGCCTTCAACTTCTGGTTCTTCGAGGTGCTGATCGGCATGCTCATCCCGGTCACCCTCCTGCTCAACCGCCGCACCCGCACCCCCCTCGGGGTCATGTACGCGGGGCTCCTCTCCACCTTCGGCATCTTCTTCATGCGTTACGATCTGGTCGTCGCCGGCCAGCTCGTCTCCATGCGGGAAGGCGCCGCCGACCTGGTGGGCGGGCTGCTGCACTATGCCCCCTCGCTGACCGAGGTCGCCATCGTGGTCGGGGCCATCTCCCTCTGCCTGTTCCTCTACACCCTGGCCGAGCACCTGCTCCCCCTGCGGGAGGAGGAACACTGAGAAGGGCGCAGCCGCATCACACAAGGAACTCAGCATTCCTTGCCTCCTTGGGCCGGCCTCAGCGCCGGCCCTTTTTTTAGGTTCTTCCGGGAATTTCGGCGTCAGGGGCCGCAACCCCTGGGATTGGATTTTGTCTGGATATCGGCAAACCGGCGGGTCTCGCCCCGCCAGGCGAGGTACCTTTCTTGCTCGGCCAAGAAAGTTACCCCAAAGAAGGCCACCCGGCCCCTTGCCCGCCTGCGGCGGGTCCCATGCGCGGCGCAGACATTTTGGGGGCGGGCAAAAACTCGCTTCGCTCAAACATTTGCCCGCCTCTTTCCCCAAATGTCCACTCCGCTCCGGCTGTGTCACACGGGAAGCAACTTCAACATGTGACGGCGCAAGAGAAGAAGATGATGGGCGGGCTCTGCTTCATGGTCAACGACAAGATGTGCGCCGGAGTCGTCGGGGAGACGCTGATGGCGCGCATCGATCCGGCGCTCTACGAGCAGGCTTTAGCCCGCCCGGGGGCGCGGGAGATGGATTTCACCGGCCGGCCGATGAAGGGGTTCATTTTCGTCGAGCCGGAAGGGATCGATGAGGACGCTGATCTGCTGTATTGGCTGCAGCTCTGCCACGACTACAACCCGCGGGCCAAGGCCAGCCGCAAACGGAAATCGGTTTAGATGGGAAAGCCCGCTTTTGGTGGGTTTTTTGTTGGGGAGGCAAGGCGGGGGGAACAGTTATTCGCGCACCTTGTAGACCGGATGGGCTTCGGTGTCGGCGCGATGGGCAGCGAGGTCGCCGGCTATTTTTTTGAGCAGATAAGTGGTTTGTTTGTGCTTTTGGTTCGACTCTTCGCGGAACTCGTGCAACTCGGACCGCAGAGCGTCGTGCCCCTCAATTACGAGTTCGAACTTTCCGCGGATGTCTTCAAACAGTATTTCCAGGTGGTCCTTTTTCATGTTCCCCTCCTCTCTGATGGAATGCTTGCGGATGCATAGGCGAGATGGCCCCGGAGGTCAATG
>DASPGW010000308.1 GCA_035620395.1 Desulfuromonadales bacterium
GTGCTCGTGCTGGTGGCTTGCGATGCCGGGATAGCCGTAGTGCTGCATCAGCTTCTCCTCCTCGCCGAAGTGGAAAACGACGTAGCCGTCGAGAAACCGCAGCAACTCGGTGATCTTTTCCTTTCCGTGGCCCTCATGGCAAGCATCGACAAGGTCGCCGAACCGGCGGAACAGTTCCTTGTGCTGCTCGTCGATGATGTCGACCCCGACCGAAAGACTTTCTGTCCATTCCAAAGACATGAGGCCAAATCCTCCCTGTTCGCGATCCGGTCAGGGACCGGATAAAAGAGAAATCCCGGCCCCCATAGTCGGGGCCAGGGTAATTGTACCCTATTTTTGCGCATCGGAAAGAGAGGTGCAACACGCGGCAGAGAGGGGAAAGCGGAGCTTGCGGGGCCGGATTTGTCAGCTAAACCTAATTTAAGTGTTTGACAGCCACGGGGTGGATGCCTTATTTCTTAGCCATCGGAAATACCGTCCTTTGCGACTTAAACATATTCACATGCCGGGTTTGCCATGCCAAAACCACCCAAATCTTCATTGAACCGGCGCCAACGGGCCAGTTGGCGGGACTATCAAGCCGACTTGCGAGGGGGGGCCACTGCCCGACGCTTCTCGCTGCGCAGCACCGTTCGGGCGATCGCCGGCGTCTTGCTGGCGCTGGTCGCCGTTGTCGGCATCGTCGCCTTATTCCGGGCCGCAGGCGATCTGCCTCGGGCCATGGCGGCTCATATCTCTGCACCGGCATCACCTGCCGCCGAACCGGTCAGCAAGGATGAGGTCCGCCAGCTCCTGGATGAAAAGGCTTTCAACAACCTGACGGAAAAGAGCTTCGCCCTGCCGGTCGAAGGCCGGGTTCTCCAGGTAGAGACCACACTGGATGCGAACCTGCAGAACTACCTGCTCGACAAGATCGACCGCCAGAATTCGCGCCATGTCGGCATCGTCGTCATGGAAGCCGAAACGGGCCGGCTTCTGGCCATGGCGGGCTTCGACAAGTTCGATCCGTCCGCCAATCCCTGCCTGCGCAGCGACTTCCCGGCAGCCAGTATCTTCAAGATCGTGACGGCAGCGTCGGCTGTCGATCAGTTCGGCTATGCGGCCGATTCGCCCATGCAATTCAACGGCTACAAGCACACGCTGTACAAGCGGCAGTTGACCGACGCGGTCAATCGTTACACGACAACGGTCTCCTTCCGGGACGCCTTTGCCGAATCGGTCAACCCGGTGTTCGGCAAGCTCGGCGAATTCCGCCTGCGGAAACCGCTGCTGGAAAAGTCAGCCGACGCCTTCGGCTTCAATGAACCGCTCGATTTTGAACTGCCCCTGCCCCCCAGTCATTTTCAAGTCAGCGACGAACCGTACAATTGGGCCGAGGTTGCCAGCGGCTTCAATCGGGAGACCACGATCTCCCCCCTGCACGGCGCGGTGATGGCCTCGGCGGTGCTCAACGGGGGGGCCATGGTGGCGCCATCCATCGTCGACCGGATCGTCGATGCGAGCGGCGAGGTCCTGTACCGCTGGCAGCCGGGCCGGGAGCAGCAGGCCATGTCGGCCAGAGCCGCCACGGCCCTGAGCCAGATGATGGAGACCACGATCGCCTCCGGCACCGCTCGCAAGGCGTTCCGGAAGTTCCGGCAGGACAAAGTCCTGTCGCGCCTGCAGATCGGCGGCAAGACCGGTTCCATCGACAGCCGCTCCCATGATGTGCGCTACGACTGGTTCGTCGGCTTTGCCAGGGAGCGCCAGGGCCAGGGAGCGGTGGTCGTCGCCGTCATGGTAGGCCACGAGAAATACATCGGCATCCGCGCCACCCAGTACGCCCGCATGGCCATGACCTATTATTTCGGCCACCCTGCCGGAAAAGTCTCGCTGCCGTCCGTACCGGTGTCCGGTTCGGCCTCGAGGCGGGTTCCCACCCCATCTCGCCCCACCTGAAAAAAGCATTTGTCCCTTACCGCATCACCTCTTTGCCTCTTCCCGCTTCCGCCCGGACAAAGAAGGCTCCTTCCGGCCTTCCCCGGCCTCAGAGCTGCAGCGACTTGACCTCCAGAAACTCCTCCAGCCCGTAGGTGCCGAACTCCCGACCGTACCCCGACTGCTTGAAGCCGCCGAAGGGGGCGAGCAGGTTGAAGCGGCCGCCGTTGATGTCGATCTGCCCGGCCCGCAGGCGGCGGGCGATGCGTTTGGCGTGCTCGGCGTCGGCGGACCAGACCGCTCCGGCCAGCCCGTAGATCGTATCGTTGGCGAGGCGCACCGCCTCTTCCTCGTCGCGGTAGGTGAGGATGGCCAGCACCGGGCCGAAGATCTCCTCCCGGGCGATGGTCGAGCCGGGATCGACCCGGCCGAAGACGGTCGGCCGGACGTAATACCCTTTGGTCACCCCTTCGGGCGGCTCAGTGCCTCCCAGCAGCAGTTCGGCCCCCTCCTCGATCCCCTGGCGGATGTAGCCGAGCACCCGCTCGCGCTGCTCGGCGGAGATCAGCGGCCCCAGCTTGGCCTGGCCGCCGAAGGGGTCGCCCACCGAGAAGCTGCGCGCCGCCTCCACCGCCAGCCCGGCCGCCTCGGCGTAGCGGCTCGCCGGCACCAGCATGCGGGTGTGGGCGGTGCAGGTCTGCCCGGAGTTGAGGAAGCAGGCGTTCACCGTCCCCTTGACGGCGGCGGCCAGGTCGGCGTCTTCCAGGATCACCGCGGCCGACTTGCCCCCCAGCTCGAGGGCGACGCGCTTGACGCCCTGCGCGGCGAGCTCCGCCACCCGCCGGCCGGCCCGGGTCGAGCCGGTGAAGGAGATCATGTCCACCTCCGGATGCCGGGCCAGCGCCTCGCCGACCACCGGTCCCGTCCCGCTGACCAGGTTGAAGACCCCCGGCGGCAGGCCGGCCTGGTCGACGATCTCGGCCAGCATGAAGGCGTTGAGGGGGGCGAGCTCGCTCGGCTTGACCACCACCGTGCAGCCGGCCGCCAGGGCCGGGGCCACCTTGGCGACGATCTGGTGCAGCGGGTAGTTCCAGGGGGTGATGCAGGCCACCACCCCGACCGGCTCGCAGATCACCAGGGAGTTGCCGACCTGTTCTTCGAAGCGGTATTCGCCCAGCAGCCGGGCGAAACTCTCCAGCACCGCCGCCGGCAGTCCCGCCTGGATGCGCTGGGAGAGCTTGAGCGGCATACCCACCTCGCCGGTGATGGTCCGGGCGATCTCCTCGGCCCGCGCCGCCACCCCCTGCTGCAGCTTTTCCAGAAAGGCCCGGCGCTCTGCCACCGGCGTCGCCGCCCAGCCGGCGAAGGCGCCCCGGGCGGCGCGCGCCGCGGCGTCGGCATCCTCGGCGGTGCCGGCCGGTATCGACCCCATGACCTCCTCGGTGGAGGCGTTGACGACATCGATCGACCGCCCGCTGCCGGACGGCACCCACTGGCCGTTGATGTAGAGTTTTTCGTAGCGCTGCATGATTACGCCCTTCCCTTCATGTCCTGAAGTTTTACCTGCTTTGCTCTTCGTCGAAGCGACCGTCGAAGCGTGAGGCACGGCACACCCCGCCGACGATTACCGGCCGCCCCTGCAGCTCGGGGTGGTCGCGCTGCTCCACCGACGCATAAAAGGCATCCATGTCGAGATGGATGATGGTGTTGGTCATGACGCTCATTCCTGGCGGCAGGGTTTCATGTATCGCTCGCTGCGATAATCGCTGGGTCTTTTGATTGTACAGCGCTTTCCGGCAAGCTCTCTGACAAAATTCCACCCCTAGCCGCCGCGGGCACGCCGCGAAGATGAGCGAGCGGAGGGTCGGGTTGTGACTCGTGGTGTTGCGAGACGTTCACTACGAACCGAAAAAAGGGACAGCTTAAGCGGCAGAGAGGGCAGCGCCGATGATGCCGGCCTCGTTGCGTAATTGCGCCGGAACGATTTCGGCCTGGACAGCGATCTGGGGGAAAAACCGCTCATGCTTTTTGCTGGCGCCGCCGCCGATGATAAAGAGATCGGGCCAGACCAGCTCTTCCATGCGCTGCAGGTAACGGTTGAAGCGTTTGCCCCATTTGGCCCAGCTCAGGTGTTCCCGTTCCCGGACGGCGGCGGAGGCATAGCGCTCGGCGACTTTGCCGCGGACCAGGATGTGGCCGAATTCGGTATTCGGCACCAGGACGGAATCGCTGAACAGGGCCGAACCGAGTCCCGTGCCGACCGTCACCAGCAGGACCACCCCAAGCCGCCCCCGACCGGCGCCGAAGCGCATTTCGGCGATGCCGGCCGCATCGGCATCGTTCAGCACATGAAAGGGACAACCCGTGGCATCGGCAAACAGGCCTGCCACATCGGTGCCGATCCAGGCCGGATCGATATTGGCCGCGGTCATCGCCCGGCCGTCATGAATTACGCCGGGGAATCCGCAGCCGACGGCGTCATTCCAGGAAAAGTCCCGGACCAGGCTGGCGACGGCCGCCTGTACGGCTTCCGGAGTGGCCGGCATCGGCGTCGGAATCCGCAGACGTTCGCCGACCAGACAGCCCTTATAGACGTCGACCACGCCTGCTTTGACACCGCTGCCGCCGATGTCGATGCCGAGAATGTGCATAGCCTCCTCCTGGTTCGAAATCCCATCCCGGACTGTTCGCCCGACAGTATAACCGACAATAGCCGGAATGACCGCATGGCAAAAGGGGACTTGCTACCTTACCTGAAGTAGCCTATCCCCTTTCCTGTATTGAGTCAGGCCGAAGGCTGAAATTTTAACTTCGCCGGTCCCGGCCGGCCGCCGGGTGACTTTCCTTGCTCGTCCAAGGAAAGTCACCAAAGGAAGGACGCTCACCTGGCGGTGGGCACTACTGTCGCATCGGTTCAGGGGTTCCGGAGACCGTTGGTGCAGTTAACACTGCCGGTGCTTCGTAGCAAGGAAGCCTTTCGCCGGGCTGGACGCCGGCGTCTGTCGCGAGGGTCGGGACTCACACTCCAGCAGTGCCGGTGCTTGCCACAGCCGCGCACCCCTGATCTCGGACTTGGTTTTCCGACTAGCGCCGGTGTTTGCAACAGCCCGGTAGACACTGCGCGATCCATGAATGTTCGCCAGAAGGGCGGGCGGAGACGCGGCGCCTGTCAGCTGTAGCGAGGGTCCTAAATGC
>DASPGW010000309.1 GCA_035620395.1 Desulfuromonadales bacterium
GGTCTCGCGGATTTCCCCCGCCAGATTCTCCAGCTCGGCCAGCGAGAATTCCTTCAGGCCGGCGGGCGAATCGAGGTTTTCGAGTAAACCGCTCATGCTTGAAAATCCTTTGCCCACTCAGGAAGAACGATCGACGATGTAGTAGGCGATGCGCCGCAACGGCTCGGCCGACGCCCCCAGGGGCGCCAGGGCCGCAACCCCCAGGTCGCGCAGCTCGCGGGCTCGCACCCGCGCCTCTTCGAGGCCAAGCAGCGCCACGTAGGTGGCCTTTCCCCGCTCCTGGTCGCTCCCCACATCCTTGCCGATGACCGCCTGGTCGCCGACCACATCGAGGATATCGTCGGCGATCTGGAAGGCCAGCCCGGCGGCCTCCCCGTAGCGGGTCAAGGCAGTCAGGGATGCTTGGTCGGCGCCGCCGAGCAGGGCGCCGGCCTGCATCGCCGCCAGAATCAGGGCGCCGGTCTTGCGGGTGTGAATATATTCGAGGGTCGGAAAATCGATGGCCTTCCCTTCCGATTCCATGTCGACGACCTGCCCCCCCACCATCCCCTGCGAACCGGCGCAGCGGGCGATCGTGTGGAGAACCCGGCAGCGAATCTCCGCCGGCACCCGGGCATTGATCTGCGCATCAGAGAGGAGGATGAACGCCTCGGTCAGCAGGGCGTCGCCGGCCAGAATCGCCGTCGCCTCGCCGAAGATGCGGTGGTTGGTCGGTCGGCCGCGGCGAAAATCGTCGTCGTCCATGGCCGGCAGGTCATCATGGATCAGGGAATAGGTATGGATCATCTCCATGGCGCAGGCCGCGGGCAGGACCCGCTCGGCATCCCCACCCACCGCTTCGCAGGCGGCGATCATCAGCACCGGACGGATGCGCTTGCCGCCGGCGAAGACCGAATAGCGCATGGCCTTGTGCAGCGCGACGGGAAGGGTGTCTTCGGCCGGCAGGTAGCTATCCAGCGCCCGGTCGACGCGGGTAAGACACTCTTTTAGGTAATTCTTCAGGTCCATGCGGTCTCCAGGCACGGGCTTGCTACTGCTGGTTGAAGTCCTCTAAGGTCAGCCCGCCATCGCGGTCCTTGAGCAGAAGCTCGACCTTCAACTCCACCTCCTTGAGCAGTTTCCGGCAGCGGGCGGCGCTTTTCACCCCCAGCTCGAAACTCTCGAGCGACTCCTCCAGGGTCAGATCGCCGCTCTCCAGCCGCTCTACCACTTCTTCAAGGGCGTGCAGGGACGTCTCGAACGATTCCTTGCTTTTTTTCTTCTCCGCCATGTCTCTCTCTGCTCTGAAGGGGGTTTATTATTGCAACAGCCCGAATGGGAGTCAACGCTTTTCCCTGCCCAACAACTCGGTCAGGGCCAGCGGATCGACCCGGTCGCCGCGCAGTTTTACCCCCCAGTGCAGATGCGGCCCGCTCGATCGCCCCGTGCTCCCCACCCGGCCCAGGACCGTGCCCGCAGCGAGCAGCTGGCCCCGGCTGCAGTTGATCGTCTGCAGATGCGCATAGAGGGAAAAAAGGCCCTCGCCGTGATCGAGAATCACCGTCTGCCCGGTATAGAAAAGGTCGCCGGCGAAGGCCACCGTGCCGCGGGCGGCGGCACGGACGGGGGTGCCGGCGGCGCTGCGGAAATCGACCCCGGCATGGGGGGATTTCGGCTGGCCGTTGAGAATGCGGCGCAGGCCAAAAGGGCTGCCCACCGGATCGGCGACCGGATGGGCGAAGGATTCCCATAACGGCGGCGTCAGCTGCCGGGAAAAAAGGTCGGCCAGCAGGGCCCGCTCCTCTCCAATGCGCTTCAGCACCGCGGGGTCGGTCGGTGTCACCTTGGCCGGCGGCAGGGTGAGCCGCTCCTCCGCCCGCACCGCCTGGCGGACTTCGAGGCGGAGGTGGAAGGATTCGGCTTTGCCCCGGGAGTCGACCACGGTCACTTCGACCGGGTAGTTCCCCGGGGTCAGCTCAAGATCGGTTCCCAACAGGGCCAGGATGCCCTGGGGCGCCGACCGCAGATTGTAAAGCCGGCCGTTGAAGCGGGCGACCGCTTCCGAGGGCGGTTCCCCATGCCAGCGCAGCAGTGCCACGCCGCCGGTGTCGACAACGGGCGGCTCGAGGGTGAGAACGTCGGCCGGCGCCTGGGCCGGGAGCAGCAGAAAAAGGAGATACAGCCATCTCATTCGCCGGTCTCCTCGACGGTAGCGCCGGCGCTGCCGCGGGCGAAACGCAGCTGCAAGCGGTCGCCGCGGGCCAGGGTGCCGGCATCCAGCACCGCCTTCCCCGTTTTTTCGGCGAAGGCAATGGCGTAGCCCCTCTCCAGGGTTCGCAGCGGCGAAAGGAGATCGAGGCGGCCGGCGAGTGTGGCCAGACGTCCTTCGGTCTCCTGCTGCCGACGCGCCATGGACCGGTCCAGACGACGGACCAGATCGGCATGCCGCTGCTGCCACAACTGCAGTTGCTGGCGGGGCGAACGCAGACGCCGGGTGAGCCCCCGCATCCGCTCATCGAGCAGAGCCAGCCGCCCCTGCATCTGCCCCGCCAGGCGCTGGGACAGGTGGTCGAGATGCCCTTCCAGCTCCAGACGGCTCCTGGCCACCAGCTCGGCGGCGGCGCTGGGGGTCGGCGCCCGCAGGTCGGCGACGAAATCGGCAATGGTGGTGTCGACCTCGTGGCCGACTGCCGAGATGACGGGAATGGCGGAAGCGTGGATGGCCCGGGCCACCACCTCCTCGTTGAAGGCCCACAGATCCTCGAGCGAGCCGCCGCCACGCCCGACGATGAGGACATCGGCCGCCTTGAGCCGGTTGTGGTCGGCAATCGCTTCGGCAATTTCCGCCGCCGCCCCGTCGCCCTGCACCCGCACCGGCCGCAGCACCACCCGCAGGCCGGCGCCGCGACGGCGCAGCACATTGAGGATATCGTGGATGGCGGCGCCGGTAGCCGAGGTCACCACGCCGACCGTGCGCGGAAACGTCGGCAACGGACGCTTGCGCGCTTCGGCAAACAGCCCCTCGCCGGCGAGCTTGCTCTTCAACTGTTCGAAGGCAACCTGCAGGCTGCCGACGCCGCGCGGTTCGAGGGTCTCGGCGACGAGCTGCACCTCGCCCCGCTGGGAGTAGAGGGAGACCCGGCCGGAGAGAATCACCCGCATGCCGTTCTCTGGGCGGAAGGGGAGCAGCCTGGCCTGGGTGCGGAACATCACGGCCCGCAACTGGGCGCTCTCGTCCTTGAGCGAGAAGTAGAAATGTCCGGAGGCGGGGACGGAAAAGTTGGAGATTTCCCCCTCGACCAGCACCCGGGCGAAATTCTCCTCGACCACCTCCTTGAGCAGGGCGGCCAGGCGCGACACCGTCAGCATCGGCAAGCGTTCATTCACCATGAAAACCTACAACATATGGGGGGTTTAACATTGACTTTTACCCTCCGATCCCCTATATATGGCATCTCTGCCTGAAGCGAGGATCGACCATGTCCCGACCGTACGTGGTAACCATCTCCAGTGAAAAAGGGGGCGTCGGCAAGACCACCGTGGCCACCAATCTGGCCATCTACCTCAAAGCCCTCGCCGAAGATCTGCCGGTCACCCTCTTCAGCTTCGACAACCACTTCACCGTCGATCGCATGTTCCGCATCGGCCGGGGCGTGCCGCGTGGCGACATGCACGACCTGATGGAGGGAATCCCGGCCGAAACGTTGGTCGAAACCGGACAATACGGCGTTCAGTTCATTCCTTCCACCCGCCGCCTGGCCGAACTGCGCGGCCGACTCAATTCCCCGGACACCCTCGCCCGCCTGCTGGCCGCCTCGGCCCTGAGCGGCATCGTCATCATCGACACCCGCCCCGATCTCGACATCTTCACCCAGAACGCCCTGTACGCCGCCGACCGGGTCATCGTCCCGGTCAAGGACACGCCGTCGCTGGAAAACTGTCGCAGCATTTACGATTTTTTTGACCGTCAGGGACTCTCCAGGCGTCCGCTGCGCATCCTGCCCTGCCTGGTCGACTCGCGCATCCGCTTCGACGGCCCCTTCCGCGATCTTTACCGCCTGCTCAAAGGCTACGCCATCAACCGCGGCTACCGCTGCCTGGAAGGCTTCATCGCCAAAAGCCCCAAGGTCGAATCGCTGAGCACCAACCCTGACGGGAAAGTCTACCCCGTCATCACTCACGGCCGCGGGACCGAGGTGCACATCCAGTTCGCCCATCTGGCACGGCAGATTTTCCTCGGCGCCCAGCAGGAAGGTGAGCGGCGACTCGACCAGGTCCACCGTGAAATCGACCAGCAACAGACGCAGCGCGGTGAGGCGTACCGCGCCCGGCGCGAGCGGCTGCAGCCAGACTGCCTGATCTGCGGCAAACCGCTGGTCGACGCCGAAATCATCTCCCCCGCCGGCTATTATGCCGAGACTGCCGACGGCCAGTTGGCCGGCTTCCTGGAAGAGGAGTGTTTTTCCAGCCTGGTCTTCCGGCACTTCTACAACTCGCAACGGGAAATCGGGGCCGCCGACCCGCTGCGCGACCTCTTTCGGGAATCCGCGCAGCGTTCGTATTTCGTCCTGCGCCGGGCGCCCAATACCCGCAATTTCTATCAGCAGCAGGTTTCCTTCTACCGGTTTGACGAGGCCGGCCTGGAGGTTTCCAACAAGACCATCGAATTGCAGGAATTCGAGAGCCGCAGCCTCGGCCGGGAACGCACCCTGCTGTTCAGCCTCGCCTCCCGCGCCCTGTTCGATGCCGAAGGCCGCCTCGGCGACGGTTTTCTGTTGATCCGCCGGGTCAGCACCGACTTCCCCGAAGAGATTCTCTTCGATGAGCAGCAGGACCGCTTCACCGCTACCCGCGAACGCATCGCCACCCAGCTCCTTTGACGGGAGGCGTTGCAGCCAACGCTGTCAGCGGACCAGCAATTGCGACACGGGGACGATTTCGATCCCCTGCTGCTTCAGGTACGGAGCCTCCCGCCGCAGGGCCTCCAGCGTCTGCGCGTAAGGATGGCAGATCCCCACCGCTTGCCCCCGGCGACCGGCCATAACGGCCAGTTTGCGAATCTCCCGGGAAATCTGCTCCACATCCTGCTCATTGTCGAGGAAGAGATCACGGGCCGCTGCCGGCACGCCGGCTCGCCGGGCCTCGGCGAAGGCCACCGATTGCGCCGTCGTGCGACTGTCGACAAAGAAGAGCCCCGCCTCCTTCATCGCCGCCAGCACCACTTCCATCCCCTCCCGGTATTCGGTAAACCGCGACCCCATGTGGTTGTTCCCCCCCACGGCATAGGGAACCCGCTCGACAAAA
>DASPGW010000310.1 GCA_035620395.1 Desulfuromonadales bacterium
GTTCTTCACCACTTTCCATCCGCATCCGACCGGCGGCACGGTGAAGATCACCTGCTGCGACGCCTCGGCAATGCTGGAGGATTGCTACGGCGGCTACGAGCAGGTAGTGGGGTTCTCGGCGACGCTGAAGCCCTTCGACTACTACGTGCGGCTCTCCGGCCTGGATGCGGCCAAGGTGCGGACGGCGGAATTCGCCAGTCCCTTCCCGAAGGAGCGGCGCAAGCTGCTGATCATCCCGCAGGTCTCCACCCGGTACAGCAGGCGGGAGGGCAACTACGCGAGGATCGCCGAAGCTGTCCAGCGGATCACGACCCTGCGCCGCGGCAATTATTTTGTCTTCCTGCCGAGCTTCGACTTTCTCGAAAGGGTGGCTGCTCTCTTCCGGCCGCCGGAAGGCTTCACCGTGCTGCGGCAGGAGCGGAGCATGAAAGCGGCTGCCGTCGACGCCATCGTCGAGGCTCTGCGCAGCCAGGACGTGCCGACGATCGTCTTTGCCGTGCAGGGGGGCTCGTTCTCCGAGGGGGTGGACTACGCGGGGGAGACGGTCATCGGCGCCTTCGTGGTCGGCCCGCCGCTGCCCAGCTACGATCTGGAACGGGAGCAGATGCGGGAGTACTACCAGCGGCAGTACGGCGCCGGCTTCGACTATGCCTACGTGATCCCGGCCATGGCCAAGGCGGTCCAGGCGGCCGGCCGGGTGATCCGCTCCGAGACGGACCGCGGACTGATCGTCCTGATGGACAGCCGGTTCGTCGAGCCGGAGTACGCCCGGTCGATGCCGGGCGACTGGTTCGAGGCGGAGGCGACGGAGCTGGTTTCCGACGGCATCCTGAGGGACGTCAACGCTTTCTGGAATTTATAATTGCGGGCAAGCAAGCTGTTTCAGGGGAAAGCCCCCTGACCACTGACCCCTGAAAACGAGGAGCTCCTCATGAACACTCCCCGCACCATCTATCGCAAGGACTATACCCCTCCCCCCTACCTGGTCGACGCCATCGAGCTGCACTTCGACCTCGACCCGGAGCGCACCGTCGTCCGCTCGCGCCTGCAGCTGCGCCGCAATCCGGCGGCGGCCGCCGCAGCGGCGCCGCTGGTCCTCGACGGCCAGGAGCTGGAGCTGCTCGGCATCGAGCTCGACGGCAAGCCGCTGGCCATCGACCGGTTCCGGGTCGACGCCGAGAGCCTGACCATCGACAGGATCCCCGAACGCTGCGAGCTGGCGGTGACGACCGCCATCCGTCCGGCGGCCAACACCGCCCTGGAGGGGCTCTACGTCTCGAGCGGCAACTTCTGCACCCAGTGCGAGGCGGAGGGGTTCCGGCGCATCACCTACTACCCCGACCGTCCCGACGTCATGGCGCGCTTCACCACCACGGTGGCCGGCGACCGCGAACGCTACCCGGTGCTGCTCTCCAACGGCAACCCGGTGGCGCAAGGGGCGCTGGCGGACGGCCGCCACTTCATCACCTGGGAGGACCCTTTCCCCAAGCCCTCCTACCTCTTCGCCCTGGTTGCCGGAGTGCTGGTCTGCATCGAGGATATCTTCGTCACCGCCTCCGGACGGGAGGTGGCGCTGCGCTTCTACGTCGAGGAGCGCAACCGCGACAAGTGCACCCACGCCGTGGAGAGCCTGAAGAAGGCGATGGCTTGGGACAAGCGAACCTTCGGCCTGGAGTACGACCTCGACATCTACATGGTGGTGACGGTCGACGACTTCAACATGGGGGCGATGGAGAACAAGGGGCTCAACGTCTTCAACTCCAAGTACGTCCTCGCCCTGCCGGAGACGGCCACCGACGTCGACTACCAGGGGATCGAGGGGGTGATCGGCCACGAGTACTTCCACAACTGGACGGGGAACCGGGTGACCTGCCGCGACTGGTTCCAGCTCTCCCTCAAGGAGGGGCTGACGGTCTTCCGCGACCAGGAGTTCTCCGCCGACATGACCAGCCGCGCCGTCAAGCGCATCCAGGACGTGCGGGTGCTGCGCAACGGCCAGTTCCCCGAGGACGCCGGTCCCCTGGCCCACCCGGTGCGCCCCGACTCCTACCAGGAGATCAACAACTTCTACACCATGACCGTCTACAACAAGGGGGCCGAGGTGATCCGCATGCAGCACACGCTGCTCGGCGCCGCCGGCTTCCGCAAGGGGCTGGAGCTCTACTTCCAGCGCCACGACGGCCAGGCGGTGACGGTGGACGACTTCGTGGCGGCGATGGCCGACGCGGGCGGCGCCGACCTGGAGCAGTTCAAGCGCTGGTACTCACAGGCCGGCACGCCGGTGCTCACCGCCCGCGGCGCCTGGGACGGGGCGGCGAAGAGCTACACCCTGACCCTCTCGCAGCAGACCGCGCCGACTCCGGGGCAGGAGTGCAAGGAGCCCTTCCACATCCCGGTGACGGTGGGGCTGCTCGGGAGGGACGGCAACGACCTGCCGCTGCGCCTCGCCGGAGAGGACGCGGCCGGCGGGACGACCCGGGTGCTTCAGCTGCGGGAGACCGAGCAGAGCTTCACCTTCCTCGACGTCCCCGAGCCGCCGGTCCCCTCGCTGCTGCGCGGCTTCTCGGCGCCGGTTCGGCTGGAGATCGACCTTTCCGACGCCGACCTCGCCTTCCTCTTCGCCCACGACAGCGACCCCTTCAACCGCTGGGAAGCCGGCCAGCAGCTCGCCGTCAAGGTCCTGCTGGCCCTCGTTGCCGATGCCCAGGCCGGACGCGAGTTGCGCCTCCCCGACCATTTTCGGGACGCCTTCCGCAGCGCCCTCACTGACGCTGGCGCCGACCCCGCCCTCCTCGCCCAGGCGCTGCTGCTGCCCACGGAGGGATATCTCGCCGAGCAGATGGCGGTCGCAGACCCCGACGCCATCCACGTCGCCCGGGAGTTCGTCCGCGCCACCCTCGGCACCGGGCTGCAGAGGGAGCTGCAAACGGCCTACATGCTCCACCGGGTCGAAGGCCCCTACCACCCCGAGCCGGCGGCGGTGGGGCGGCGCAGCCTGCGCAACCTCTGCCTCGCCTACCTGGCGGCGAGTGGCCATCCCAGAGGGGTGGGCCTCGCCGAGCGCCACTACCGGCAGGCGGACAACATGACCGACGCCATGGCCGGGCTGGCGGTGCTGGCGGGCGGCGAGAGCGACCTGCGCTCCCCGGCCCTCGGCGATTTCTACGAGCGCTGGCAGCACGATCCGCTGGTGGTCGACAAGTGGCTCTCGCTGCAGGCGATGGCGCCGCTGCCGGGGACCCTCGGCGAGGTCGAGCGGCTCCTCTCCCATCCGGCCTTCACCCTCAGGAACCCCAACAAGGTGCGGGCACTGATCGGCTCCTTCGCCCACGGCAACCCGGTCTGCTTCCACGCCGCCGACGGCAGCGGCTACCGCTTCGTCGCCGAGCGCATCCTCGAACTCGATCCCCTCAACCCCCAGGTGGCGGCGCGCCTCGCCGGGGCCTTCGGGCGCTGGCGGCGCTTCGACGAAGGGCGCCAGCAGCTGATGCGCGAGCAGCTGCAACGGATACTTGCCGCGCCGCAGCTTTCGCGGGATGTTGCCGAGGTGGTCGGCAAGACTTTGGGGTGAACCTGGGGCGGGATGGCGAGGGGGGGACAGGCCGGCGGAGGTGGTTTTGGGGAGTATTCTGTGGGGGACGGGGACGTTGGTAACTAATGTAACTTTTTCAGCCCCTTAAGACGAATAAGTTACAAAAGTTACCAGCGTCCCTTGACCCCTGGCACCTTATTCTTCCCTCGTCGGCGTCCCCTCAGCCCTGGTGTTCTCTCATATGACGAAAATCAAACAATATCAAATTGATGCCTTTGCAACCCGACCCTTC
>DASPGW010000311.1 GCA_035620395.1 Desulfuromonadales bacterium
TGGCTGGACGAGAAAGTCCTTCAGGATATGAACGGCTTCGACAGGCTTTGGCTCATCTTCGCCTTTCACCGGAGCGAAGGCTGGAAAAGCAGCGTCAAGCCGCCGCGGGGTGGACCGAAGCGGGGCGTTCTGGCCACACGCTCCCCGCATCGTCCCAATTCGATCGGCCTGTCGGCGGTGGAACTGGCCAAGATCGAAGGAAGGACGCTGCACCTTCGCGGGGTGGACCTCCTGGATGGCACACCCGTCCTGGATATCAAACCCTACGTCCCCTACGCGGATGCCTTTCCGGACGCCAAAGCCGGCTGGATCGACGACCTGGATGCCAAGGTGGGGCGTCATTCTGCGCCGGGACCTCGCAAGCCCAGGTAATCGTGTGCGGGCATCCCCCTCCCCCACGGCGACTTCTCCGACTTTTGCTATAAATAAAACCATGCTAAAATTCCGCATCCCATCAAAACAAAGGAGATGAATATGAACATGACGGAGATTGTGAGCGTTCTTCGAGGGTCCCGCCTGCCTGCGGGGGATTGCTTCTGAGCCAAGCAGCAATTCCTCTGCAGGCCTCAACACTCTCGGCCTGAGAAGGAATTGTCCCGATGAACATCGAGAACCTGGGTTGGAATGCCCACTTTGCAGAACAATTCAAACCCTATGAGCAACAAGGCCTCGCCGCAGCCCGGGTTGTCCGGGCGGGTGGAGGCTTCTACTCCCTGCTGGACGGCGATACAGAAAAAACCGCCACTCTTGCCGGCCACCTGCGCCATGTTTCATCCCCCGACACCCTTCCCGTCGTCGGGGATTGGGTGATCGTCGATCCTTCCGTAGCAGTCGGGGACCGCATTCAGGCGGTTCTTCCCCGCAGGACCGCTCTGAAGCGGGCGGCCGCAGGGAGCCGAAAAAGCGCCTCGGATAAACCGTCGACTGCCCAGGTGCTGGCGGCGAATGTCGATACCGCCGTCATCGTCAGCGGGCTGGACCGTGACTACAACCCGAGACGCATCGAGCGTTATCTGACCCTGGTGTACGAAAGCGGCGCCACTCCGGTAATCGCCCTCAACAAGAGCGATCTCTGCGCCGAGGCGGAAGCCTGCCGCGCCGAGATCGAGGCGATCGCCTTCGGGGTGCCGGTCCTGGTCACCAGCGCCCTCAGCGGCGACGGTCTCGGCGAACTGGAGCCCTACCTTCGGGCCGGACAGACTCTGGTGCTGCTCGGATCCTCGGGGGCGGGCAAGTCGACCCTGCTCAACCGGATAGCCGGCGCCGCACGCCAGTCGACCTCTCCGGTGAGCACGGCCGTCGGGAAGGGAGTCCACACCACGAGCCACCGGGAACTCTTTCCCCTCCCCGGAGGCGCCCTGGTCATAGACACCCCGGGGCTGAGGGAACTCCATCTATGGGGGGAAAGCCGGGACGGGCTGGAGAGCACCTTTCCGGAGATCGCGGCCCTCGCGAAACAATGCCGCTTCAGCGATTGCCGGCATGACAACGAACCGGGATGCGCCGTCCGGGCATCCCTGATGACCGGAGAACTCGATGCCGCCCGCCTGGAGAGCTACCTTAAGCAACAGACCCAGCTCTCTTATACGGCTCATCGAGAAGATCTATCGTTCCAGTTGGCAAATAAGAAGAAATGGAAATCGATCCGCAAGGAGATAAAACGCTGGCGCCGGGATCACGGAGCCGACAACTGAAGATCGAGGCCCGCTGCAAGGCGGGCCTCTTCTTTTAGGAACTTGGGGCCACATTCGAGAAACCCATGGGTGTCAGGTCTACACATTGACAAACTGTCAAAGTGTAGACCTGACACTATCGGCCCGATGACGAAGACCGGCAGGCCTGCTTGAAGTTAAATCCCACGACATGACCCAAGACACCCATTTCACCTATCGCCCCATTGGCATCCTGCGATCCCTCTATAGCCGCCGCATCGATGCACCCCATCAAAGCACGGTGGTGGAAGGCACGGAAACGGGGGATTTCGCGCTAGCCACTTTGCAGCTTCAGGACTGGCTGGACGAGACAGTCCTTCAAGATCTGAGCGGTTTCGACAGGCTCTGGCTCATCTTCGCCTTTCACCGGAGTGAAGGCTGGAAAAGCAGGGGTGCATTGGGGTCGGACCAAACCAACCAGTTGATTTAACAGTTTTTTACCTCGATTTCAGCCTGAAACCCAGCCTTAAACGCCCCTTTTTGCCCTCAAAACCCCCGGTTCTCCAAAAAAGGGCGGCCCGATGGCCGCCCTCTCCTGATCGTCTCAACTCAGCAGCTCCAACTCAATATTCCAGAAGCTTCTGCGCCAAACGATGCAACTCCGCATTGGCCAGGGCCACGACCTTCTTCTTGACGGTCCGCGAGTAATACTCCTTTTCCGTCTTGGACAACGGCAGCCCGTCCAGCTTCTTCCGGAACAATTCCTTCTGCTTCGGCGAGAAGACCTGGGACAGGGCATATTCGAGCGACAGTTCCTCGTAGCGTTCCTTCTGTTTCCTGCTCTTCCCGGCTTCCTGCTGGAAATAAAGCTCGAAGACCCCCTTAAGCCGCGCCGGGTGAAACTGCATCCCGCCGAAGTCGAAGAGCTCATCCCCGGTCAATGCGCTGCGCAGGAATTTCAGCTGCGCTTTCTCCTCATCGGTGAACCGCTCCTTCAGCCGGTTCATCCAGGAAAACGACAGGTGCGCCGAGTCGTACAGAGCCAGCGCCAACAGCAGCAGCCGGTGAAAATCCGACTTCTCCTCATCGGAAGCCAGATTGTTGTACACCTGAACATAATCGAAACGATAATCCTGGGCGGCATTCACCAGCACCACCGGAAACCCTTCCCAGAGCCGCGCATCCCTGCTCTTCACCACCTCGGCCAGGGTCAGGTTGACATCGAGATCCTCGCTGGTTTCCATCAGCGGCAACCCGAGCCGCGACAGACTTTCGAGCAGTTTTTTATCCGTCATACAAGCCTTCCTCCCGAAGGCACTCTACAAACCGATCGATATGCGTACGCACGCGCATCTCAGCGACATCGTAGCTGGCGAGCTCCCGAAAATGCGTAACCAGGTGGCCGACATCGATCTGCTCCCGGCGGGCGCGCATCAGCATCAGGCAATCCTCGAAGTCGACCTGCGAACCACGCATGAGCTTGCTGCCGATCAGGTCATATTCGTTGAGAACGCCGACGTACAGGCGGGAGAACTCCCTCAGCAACTGATGGCGCCCGGCCGCCAGCGGCGATTCCAGCAATTCGGTGGTATGGATGCGGTTTCCCCGAAACAGGTCGAAGCGAAAGACATCCTCCAGCCGCTGCCACCCATGGCCGGTGACCTGTCTGTAACCAAGCTGCTCCAGGGTTTTCAGCAGATATGCATACTCGGCCAGCACCGGAACCATGAAATCGACATCTTTGGTCGAGGGCTTGACTCCCATCAGGGTCATGGCCGTGCCACCGCAGGCGACGAGATGAACCTTCCTTTTCAGGAAATGGTTCCACTGCCCAAGGATCTCCAGCAACCCCTGCTTGTCGAGCCGATAATCCATTATATGTACCTTTAAGTACAATTATATGTAGAGATAAGCACAATTGATTGTATTTATTTCTACAACAAAGTTCCAACCCTGTCAACAGCGAGCATGACGGAAGAGCATTTGGCGGTTGGAAGGAACCATTTGGGGTCAGGAAGCATTTTAGGGTCAGGCTTTGCATTTGGGTATTTGCAGGCACACCAATGACAATATGGATACTTCCCATATTTTTCATTGCCACCTCCCCCCGAAAGCGCTAGCATTCGCGCCGTCCTCGGAACCGCTCGAATAATAGCAGCCGGTCAACCGCTCCTATCACACGGCGCGACAACCATCGCGCCAGGGTTTTCTTCGAAGACGAAGACCGGCAGGCCTGTTTGAAGTCAAATCTCCCGACATGACCCAAGACTCCCATTTCATCTATCGCCCCATCGGCATCCTGCGCTCCCCCTACAGCCGCCGCATCGACGCACCCCATCAAAGCACGGTGGTGAAAGGCACGGAATCCGGGGCGTTCGCGCCAGCCACTCTGGAGCTTCAGGATTGGCTGGACGAGAAAGTCCTCCAGGATCTGAGCGGCTTCGACAGGCTTTGGCTCATCTTCGCCTTTCACCGGAGTGAAGGCTGGAAAAGCAGCGTCAAGCCGCCGCGGGGTGGACCCAAGCGGGGCGTTTTGGCCACCCGCTCCCCGCATCGCCCCAATTCGATCGGCCTGTCGGCCGTGGAACTGGCCAAGGTCGAAGGCAGGACGCTGCACCTTCGCGGTGTGGACCTCCTGGATGGCACACCTGTGCTGGATATCAAACTCTACGTCCCCTACGCGGATGCCTTTCCGGACGCCAAAGCCGGCTGGATCGACGACCTGGATGCCAAGGTGGGGCGTCATTCTGCGCCGGGACCGCGCAAGCCCAGGTAATCGTGTGCGGGCA
>DASPGW010000312.1 GCA_035620395.1 Desulfuromonadales bacterium
AGGAACGCGTATTTGAGCCTGCCCTTGCCGTGGCTGCCCAGCACGATCAGGTCGGCGTCGATGCGGTCGGCCATTTCGAGGATCTGGTCGACCGGATGGCCGTGATGCACCTCGATGTCGGCAATCCGGTCGATGTCCTCGGGGTGGTCGACCAGCTCCTCCTTGGCGAAGGCATGCAGGCGCAGGCGGATCTGATCATTGACCTCCTTCTTGTGCTCCAGCTCGAAGTCGGCCAGCTTGTCCTCGCCCATCACCGTCGAGATGTAATTGAGCATTGCCGGCTCGACCTCGGGCAGCACGTGCAGCAGGTAGATCCGCGCGTTGTTGCAGCGGGCCAGGCCGATGGCATGGCGGAAGGCGTGGGCGGCATTGTCGGTGAGGTCGGTAGCGTAGAGAATCGTCTTGTATCTCGGGATCATGACTGCCCTCCTCAGGCGTTCACGGACGCGGCGGGGGCCATGCCGGCGCGCATCTTCTGCCAGGCGAAAATGACGCCGTACAGGGCCAGGCCGATGAGGTACATCCAGTTCTTGTTCGCCACCCCGACCAGGCCGGCAAAGAAGCCCGGCCGGAACATGATGGCCGTCACCAGCAGCAGCAGCGGGATGTCGAACCAGCGGTTGCGGGTCACGAACCAGCCCTGGGTTGCCGAGGCGAAGGCGAACATGCCGACCGTGGTCATGACGAAGATGTAGAAGGCCATGGCGAAGCTGTCGACGCCGAGCAGCAGCATGTTGGTGTTGAAGATGAACATGAAGGGGAGGATCGCGGTGCGGATGTCGTAGATGAAGCCCTGGATGCCGGTCTCGATCGGGTCGCTCTTGGCGATGGCCGCCGCCGCGAAGGCCGCCAGGCCGACCGGCGGCGTGATGTCCGCCAGGATGCCGAAGTAGAAGACGAACATGTGGGCGGCGATCAGGGGGACGGCCACCCCCTGCCATTCGGCGATGGTGACGATGGCGGGAGCGGTGAGCGAGGCCATGACGATGTAGTTGGCGGTGGTCGGCAGGCCCATGCCGAGGATCAGGCTGGCGATGGCGGTAATGAAGAGCATCAGCACGAAGTTGCCCATGCTCAGGGTGTCGATGATGCCGGTGATCAGCCCGCCGAGGCCCAGGGTGACGACGCCGACGATAATCCCCGCCGCCGCGGTCGCCGCGGCGACGCTGACCATGTTGCGGGCGCCGGCGATCAGGGCGGCGACGATATCCCCGAAGCCCGCCAGCAGTCCGCCCGGGAAGGCGTCGCCGCGCAGCCGCGCGCGCACCACGCCCTGGATGAGCATCAAGCCCATCAGGACCAGGATGGCCCGAAAGGCGGCCATGTCGGGGGAGTGGCGCGGCACGATCAATTCATAGAGCAGGACGAAGATCGGGATCAGGTAGTGGAAGCCGTTGCGCAGGGTGTAGAAGAAGCGCGGCAGGTCGGCTTTGGGCAGCCCCTTCATCCCCAGCTTGCAGGCTTCCAGGTGGGTCAGGTAGAAGAGGGTGCAGTAGGAAGCGAAGGCCGGCACGGCGGCCGCCTTGCAGACCTCCAGATACGGGATGTTGACATACTCGGCGATGATGAAGGCCGCGGCGCCCATGACCGGCGGCATCAGCTGACCGTTGGTGCTCGCCGCCACCTCGACGGCGGCCGCCTTCTTGGCCGGGTAGCCGACCTTCTTCATCAGCGGGATGGTGAAGGTGCCGGTGGTGACGACGTTGGCGATGGAGGAGCCGGAGACCAGGCCGGTGAAGCCGCTGGAGAGGACCGCCGCCTTGGCCGGCCCCCCCTTGTAGCGGCCGAGCAGGCTCATCGCCAGGTCGATGAAGAAACGCCCGGCGCCCGCCCGCTCGAGCATGGCGCCGAAGAGGACGAAGAGAAAGACGATGCGCGCCGACACGTCGAGGGGGATGCCGTAGATCCCCTCGGTGGTCAGGGCGATCTGCCCGATGTAGCGCGAGACGCTGACCCCCTTGAACGCCAGGATGTCGGGCATGTAGGGGCCCAGGAAGCAGTAAAGGGTCCCGATCGTGGCGAGGATCGGCAGGGCGGGGCCGATGACGCGGCGGGCCGCTTCGAGCAGGATCACCACCAGGAAGATGCCGATGATCAGGTCGCGGCTGCTCGGGCTGCCGACGCGGGCGGCGAGGCCCTGGTAGTCGATGGCGATGTACAGCGCCGCCAGGCAGGCGAGAATGGCGATGACGTAGTCGGCCAGCGGGATCTTGTGCTTCTCGCCGAGCCAGGTCAGGCCGGGGATGCGCACGTCGCGCTTCAGGGTCGGGTAGGAGAGAAAGATGATGAAAAAGGCGAACGCCAGATGGATGGAGCGGATGATGGTGGAGTCGAGCATCAGCCAGCTCGACAGGGAGAGCTGGAACAGCGACCAGCACAGGGCCACCGCCGGAACGATCCAGGCCGTCGGCCCGGTCACCCGGCGCAGGCCGAGCTCTTCCTCTTCCTTCAGGCGCTGGGCGACTTCAATTCCCTCGTCCCGGATTTCCTTTTCCTGCTCTGCCATGGCTGTCCACCTCTTCTCGAGATTATCTGGTCGTATCGTTGCATAGGGGCACGGCGCGCCGTGCCCCTGTATTCTCGTGAGAACGCTTTATTTGATCAATCCGGCTTCCTTGAAATACTTGGCGGCGCCGGGATGCAGCGGGGCGGAATTACCCTGCAACATGTTTTCCTTGGTCAGCACGTCGAGAGCCGGGTGCAGCTTGCGCAGTTCCTCGATGTTCTCGAAGACTTCCTTGGTCACGGTGTAGACCACGTCCTCGGGGACGTCCGCCGAAGTGCAGATGGTCGCCTTGACGCCGAAGGTGGGGACGTCGGCCGTGTTGGCCACGCCGGGATAGGGCGCGACGGGGATCATCGCCGGAGCGTAGTAGGGCTGATCGACGACCAGTTTCTTCACCATCTCGGCGGAGACCGGGACGAAGGCGACCTTGCGGGCGCCGGCGACGGCTTCCTTGACCGAGCCGTTGGGGTGGCCGACGGTGTAGAAGAAGGCGTCGATGCGGCCGTCCTGCAGCATGCCGGCGGCTTCGGCGGGCTTGATCCCCTCGACCTTGAGGTCCTTGTCGACATTGATGCCGGCGGTCTTGAAGAGGTCGGTGGCATTGACGCGCTGGCCGGTGCCGGGAGCGCCGATGTTGACGATCTTGCCCTTGAGGTCGGCCACGCTCTTGATGTTCTTGTCGGCCGCGGCCAGGATGGTCACCGCCTCGGGATGGATGGCGAACATGGCGCGCAGCTTGGCCTGGGGCTTGCCTTCCCACTCGCCGAGGCCTTTGAAGGCCTGGTATTGCAGGTCGGACTGGACGACGCCCATCTCGATGTCGCCGTTCATCAGGGCGTTGACGTTGAAGACCGAGCCGCCGGTCGACTCGACGGTCATGCGCAGGTTGTACTGCTGGCGCTTGGCGTTGACCAGCTTGCTGATCGCCCCGCCGGTCGGGTAGTAGACGCCGGTGACGCCGCCGGTCCCCATGGTGACGTAGCGCGGTGCGGCGTAGCTCGCGGCCACGCTGGCGAGGACGAACACCGTCGTCATCAGTACTGCTGCCACTCTTTTCATTTCTCTCCTCCTTGACTGGGTGAAGTACGGAACCATCCGCCGGCATCATGCCGTTTACTAAAAATGGATATCAGCAAGGGCGGTGCCAATCGCGCCAACTGATCGCAACATGCTTTAATCACGGGGAATAATGACGTTTTATCGCCTTGGGCAAACCCGGCGAAGGGGTATAACCATGGTTATGGGAGGAAAGCCGGGCGAGGGGAAATTGTCATGCAATTACAGCAACTTCAAAGGAAAATAACCATGGTTATGACCATAACCACGGTTATGCAGGTTGGCGAAGGCTCCGGGAGAGGAAAACTGGCGGGGAAACGGGAGAGCAAGGCCTGTCCGGCCACCTGCGCCGCCGCAAGAATCGGGTTGAACCGCAACGGGCGGCAGGTCATGATAGACCCGTAGGCATCCGGACACGGGAGGCGAGCATGACCGGCGATTACCAGCGGATCGAGCAGGCGATCCGCTTCCTGAGCGAAAACTTCCGGCAGCAGCCGAGCCTGGCGCGGGTTGCCGCCCAGGTCGGCCTGAGCGAGTTCCACTTCCAGCGTCTCTTCCGCCGCTGGGCCGGCGTGAGCCCGAAACGTTTCCTGCAGTTCCTCACCGCCGAGTACGCCAGGAGCGTGCTGCAGGCCTCGGGGAGCGTCCTCGAGGCGGCCTGGGAATCGGGGCTCTCGGGGGGCGGCCGGCTGCACGATCTCACCGTCGCGCTGCACGCCGCCACGCCCGGCGAAATCAAGAGCCACGGCGCCGGCCTGACCATCCGCTACGGCTTCCACCCCACCCCCTTCGGCGAGGCCCTGATCGCCGCCACGGCACGGGGAATCTGCGCCCTCGCCTTTCTCCAGGGGAGCCGTGAAGAGGTGCTGTCGAAGGTGCGTCCGCCGTGGAAAAACGCCGCCTTCGTCCCCGACCAGAAGGCCACCGGCGCCCTGGCCGAGCGCCTCTTTTCCCGGGAGCAGCAAAGCGGAGTGCCCCTTGTCCTCCACGTCCAGGGGACGAACTTCCAGATCAAGGTCTGGCAGGCCCTGCTGTGCCTGCCGGCAGGGTCCGCTGCCACCTACGGCGACATCGCCGCCGCCATCGGCACCCCCGGCGCCGCCCGCGCCGTGGGGTCAGCCATCGGGCAAAACCCCGTCGCCTGGCTCATCCCCTGCCACCGGGTGATCCGCAAGACCGGCATTCTGGGCGAATACCGCTGGGGGGCGATGCGCAAGAAGGCGATGCTCGGGTGGGAGGCGGCGCAGGAGGAGGGGTGAATTTCTCACCGCCATACTCGCGCAACCAATCGACACAATCAGGGTGCAGAAACCAGGAGCTCGCGGGCTGATCAAAAATGCCCGGATGCAAGGCGCCCGAAATCCTGAGGAATAAGGCGTACCTGGAAGGTACGTCGTTGACGAAGGATGAGGGCAACGCCGCAGACGGGCGTTTTTCATCAGCCTTTCAGAGCAGCGCGTCGATGGCCTCGAAGTCGAGGTCACTCTCGGCCATGTTGCGCACCAGGGCGAGCTTTTCGGCGTCCTCGGCGGTGATCTTGGAGACGTCGCCGGTGACGATGGAGAAGGCCTCGGAGTTGGTGATCTCGGTACGCAGATAGGGGACCTGGCTGTCGTCGAGAATGGTCTGGGTGATCCCGGAAATCGGGTTGAAACCGGCAATGACGAGTCCGGCGATTTTGGTTTGGTATTCAGGGAGGTGATAAAGGGAGGAAGCGGTGACGATCAGTTCGTCGCGGGTGCTGTTGATCACCATCAGCGTCGACTCCTCGAGCAGGTCGATGACCCGCTGGGAGGAGGCGGCGCCGAGCTGGATATGGTGGATGATGCGCTGGGCCTCCTCCGGAGCCGCCCGCAGCGGCCGCTCCAGGATCTTGGCGATGCGGGCGAGGGTCGGATTGGCGAGAATCGGCGAATAGTTGAAGCCCCCCTGCAACGTCACCCCGAGATCGCGAAAAGCCAGTTGCAGGTAGTGCAGGGTCGACTCGCGCTTGTCGGCCTGCAGCTTGTTGACCAGCACCAGCTTGACCGGCACCCCCTCCTGGCGGAAGAGGGCAAGGTTGAGAACCACGGAATCGGTGGCGTTGCCGATGCCGCCGCCGGCGACGATCATCACCGGCGCGCCGGCGAGGCGGGCGACGGCGGCGTTGCTGAGGCCGATGACCGAGCCGACGCCGCCGTGTCCCGACCCCTCGATAATGAGAAAATCGTTGCGGGCGTCGAGCTCCGCCAGAGCCTCGGCCATGCGCTGCCTGAGACCGGCGGCGGCGATGCGGCCATCGAGGATATCCTTGGTCGACCCGGGATGGAGTACCACCGGCGACATCAGCCCGATCTGCTCCTCAAGGCCGAAAACCTCGGCCATGAGCACCGCGTCCTTATCGTAGAAGCCGCCGCGGAAAGGGGTCGGCTTGGGGCCGAGCGGCTTGATGAAGCCGACCCGGCCGTATTTCTTGCGCGCCAGGTGCATGAGCGACAGGCTGGTGGTGGTCTTGCCGCTGTTCTGGCCGGTGGCGGCGATGAATATCTTGCGGGCCATGCGCTCCTCCTGGGGGAAAGGCGGCTGCAGCAGAAAACATTGCTGGGGCGGTTAAATGAAATGTAGGGGCGGCGCTTGCTCCGCCCCGGGCGCAGCAAGCAGCGCCCCTACCAAACGATATTTATTCACCGCAGCGATGGCGGTCCTACCTTCTGCCGACCTTGAGCCGCTTGCTCAGGGCGGGCTGGGAGATGCCGAGCAGGCGGGAGGCAAGGGTCTGATTTCCCCGGGCGCGGCGCAGGGCTTCTTCGACCAGCAGG
>DASPGW010000313.1 GCA_035620395.1 Desulfuromonadales bacterium
CCGCACGACTACGCCCAGGCGATCATGGACCTGGGAGCGACCCTCTGCACGCCGAAGAACCCCGACTGCCCCCGTTGCCCCCTGGCGGCGCTCTGCCAGGCGCGGGCGCAGGGGCTGGAGCGCGAGTTGCCCCTCTCCGGCAGAAGGAAAGCGGTGCCGACGGTTCTCCAGGTGGCGCTGCTGCTGGAGCGCGGAGGAAATTATCTGGTGCGCCGCCGGCCGCTTGCCGGGATGCTCGGCGGACTCTGGGAATTTCCGACGGCCGCGGTTGCCGAAGGAGGAGCCCCGCTGTCGGCAGCGCGGGCGCTGCTGTCCGGACTCGGTCTGCAGGGGACGCTCGCCGAGACGGGAGGGGTCGCCCACGCGTACAGCCATTTCCGACTCGACCTGCGCGTCTTCCGCGGCACCGTCGAAGATTCCGACCGGGTGTCCGAAGGGGAGGAGCGCTGGGTCGATGCCGCCGGCCTGCAGGCGCTCCCTCTGCACGGTGCCCACAAGAAGGCGGTAAAATTTCTGTAGGGTCAGGTTTGGAACCCGCCCCTACGCACCCTAATCATCCACCGGAGTCCCCATGCCCATCCCCATCCTGACCACCACCGCCGAAGTCACAGCGCTGGCCGAGGAACTCGCCCGCGAGACGGCGATCGCCGTCGATCTCGAGGCCGACTCGATGCACTCCTACCGGGAGAAGGTCTGCCTGCTGCAGTTCTCCACCCCGGCGGCTACCGTGCTGCTCGATCCTCTGGCCGGCGCCGATCTCTCGGCCCTGGCGCCGGTGCTCGCCGACCCCGGCATCCGCAAGATCTTCCATGCCGCCGACTACGACCTGCGCTGCCTTTACCGCGATTTCGGCTTTACGGTGCGCGGCCTCTTCGACACCATGGTCGCCTGCCAGTTTCTCGGGGAGGAAAAGGTGGGTCTGGCCGATGTTCTCGGCAAGCACTACGGCGTGACGCTCGACAAGCAGTACCAACGGGCCGACTGGTCGCTGCGGCCGCTTTCCGCCGAGATGGTCCGCTACGCCGCCGAAGATACCCGCCACCTGCATCGGCTGGCCGCCCAGCTCGAGGAGCGGTTGCAGGAGAAGGGACGGCTCGGCTGGGTGGCCGAAGAGTTTTCCCTGTTGGAGCAGGTCCGTTTTGCTGAGGCTGACGGGCCGCTCTTTTTGCGGGCAAAGGGGGCCTCGGCTCTCGACCGGCGACAGCTGGCGGTGCTCGAAGCACTGCTGCAGTGGCGCACCGGCGAGGCGCAGCGGCGCGACTGCCCACCGTTCAAAGTGCTGGGAAACGCATCGCTGATCGAGCTGGCCAAGAACGCGCCGAAGAGCCCGCAGGGTCTGGTCGGCATCGAGGGGATATCTCCCCGGCTGGTCGACCGTTACGGCAGGCAGTTGTTGCAGGCCGTCGAGGTGGGGATGGCGGTGCCGGAACAGGATTTGCCCGTCTTCCCGCGGGGCGAGCGCCGGGAGAAGGACCCCGATGCGGAGCGCCGTTTCAAGCAGCTCAGGGAGTGGCGGCAGAAGCAGGCAGAGAAACTGTCGATGGAGCCGGGGGTTCTCATCAACAACGCCACCCTTGAGGAGATCGCCCGCCGCCGGCCCGCCTCGATTGCCGCCCTGGCTGAAGTGTCCGGCCTGAAGAGCTGGCAGCGCGAGGCGTTCGGGGCGGAGTTGCTGCGCGCCGCCGGCAAGCCCTGATGAAGAAGCTGCATGCCTTCGGTATCGGCGAGCGTCCCTTGGCCCTGCTGCTCAAGGAGTTGCTGGAAGGGGAGGGGATTGCCTGCCTGATTCGCAACGAGGAGCTCTTCGCTGCGATGGGAGAAATCCCTTTTGTCGAACTTTACCCTGAATTATGGGTGATCGATGACGAAATCTATCCGCGGGCCAGGGTGCTGGTCGACGGCTGGCTGCAGACCGATGCGCACAAGCCGGAGCCTTGGGTCTGCCCAGGCTGCGGTGAGAGGCTCGAGGGACAGTTCGGAGCGTGCTGGAAGTGCGGCAGAGAGAGGGCGTGAAGGCGCTTGCCTTGGTGGGGCGCCAGGCCTGTGCTGAGCCGGATGTTTAGTCTTTTTACGAAGGAGAATTCATGATGCGTATCGTTTGCCTGTCCTTGATTGTCGCCTTTGCCATTTCTGGTTGTATGGTCATTGCTCCGCCCGGACATGTCAAAAAGGGGGTCGGCGTCAAGTCCTCTGCCGAGTTGAAGGGCGACGGAGTCAAGGTCAAACTCAAGGCCAGGTGATCTTCCGGGAGGCTGCAGGCGGGCGGGCTCGTGGCGGTTGCCGGATCTGCGGTTTTTCCTTGTCCTTCTCAGCCCTGCCGTTTTCCCCTCCGGCTTCTCATCACGAAGAGGGAAGATTTCGATGTAATCGAATCGACGAAAGGAGAGCGTCCCGATGAACGAGCCCGGTGCCGGTCGCAACCAGTTCGCCAGTGACAACTACGCCGCCGTCTGCCCCGAGGCGTGGGAGGCGATGGCCGAAGTCAACGCCGGCTACGCCCCCTCCTACGGCGCCGACCCCTGGACGTCCAGGGCCTGCGACCTGCTGCGCGATTTCTTCGAGACCGACTGCCAGGTTTTTTTCGTCTTCAACGGCACGGCCGCCAACTCCCTGGCCCTGTCCAGCTTGTGCCACTCCTACCACAGCATCATCTGTCACGAACTCGCCCACATCGAGACCGATGAGTGCGGCGCTCCGGAGTTCTTCTCCAACGGCACCAAGATTCTGCTCGTTCCCGGCTTGCACGGGAAGGTGGACCTTTCGGCGGTGGAGCACAACGTCAAGCGGCGCAGCGACATTCATTATCCCAAACCGCGGGCGCTCAGCATCAGCCAGGCGACCGAGCTCGGCACCGTTTACACGAGGGAGGAACTGGCCACGGTCGGCGAGATGTGCCGGCGGCTGGGACTGCGCCTGCACATGGACGGCGCACGCTTCGCCAACGCAGTGGCCGCTTCCGGCGCCTCCCCCGCAGAGCTCTCCTGGCGGGCCGGGGTCGATGTGCTCTCCTTCGGCGGCGCCAAGTGCGGGATGGCGGTAGGGGAGGCGGTGGTTTTTTTCGACCGGGCGCTGGCCGAAGAGTTCGACTATCGCTGCAAGCAGGCCGGCCAGCTTGCTGCCAAGATGCGGTTTCTGGCCGCCCCGTGGATCGGTCTGCTGCGCGACGGGGCGCTGCTTCGCCACGCCGCCCATGCCAATGCCTGCGCAAGGCAGCTCGCCACGACGCTGACGGAGATCCCCGGCATCGAGGTGGTCCACCCCTGCCAGGCCAACGCCGTATTCGTATCCATGCCGCCGAGGCTGATCGAGCTTCTTCGCCTGCGCGGTTGGCAGTTCTACACGTTCATCGGCACCGGCCAGGCCCGTTTCATGTGCTCCTGGAGCACCACCGGGGCGGATATCGCCGCTCTGGTGGCTGAGGTGCGCAAACTGGCACAATCGCCTTGACCGCGGCCCCTGCCTTGCCCCCTGCTGAAGTAGGGGAGAGTGATTTGTTGAATGAAAACGGAAATTGACATGTCGGTGCCGGCAGCCTACCTCGGCGTCATCCTCATCTGGACCACCACCCCGCTCGCCATCAAGTGGAGCGGGGAGGGGACCCACTTCCTTTTCGGTCTGCTCGGCCGGATGGCGATCGGCGCCGTTCTCTGTCTGGCGCTGGCGCTGCTGTTGCGTGTGCCTTTGCCTCGCCACCGCAGAGCGTTGCACATCTATCTGGCGAGCGGGCTGGGGATCTGGGGCGGGATGAGCTGTGTCTACTGGGGCGCCCGCTTCATCCCCTCGGGGTGGATCGCCGTGATCTTCGGGCTCACGCCGGTCATCACCGGGGCACTGGCGACCTTCGTCCTGCGCGAGCGGGGGCTGACCCCGCCCCGGCTGGCGGGTATGGCTCTGAGTCTGATCGGCCTTGCGACCATCTTCGGTCGGGGCGCGAGCCTCGGGCCGCAGGCCTTCTGGGGGATCGCAGCCATCGTCCTCG